>DASPSK010000449.1:0-6642 GCA_035623975.1 Acidimicrobiales bacterium
CTCGTCGCCCTCGTCGGCATCGGCATGCTCTCCACGACCGGGATGATCATCTCCGAGGACTCCTTCGGGCCGGTGTCTGACAATGCCGCCGGCGTAGCCGAGATGTCAGGAGAGTTCACAGGCGAGGCCGAGCGCGTCATGGTGAAGCTCGACGCCGTCGGCAACACGACGAAGGCCATCACGAAGGGTGTCGCCATCGGCTCGGCCGTCATCGCCGCCGTGGCGCTCTTCTCGTCGTTTGTCGAGACCATCGGCAACCAGCTCCCCGCCCTCAAGAACGTCACGGGGGACGCCCTGTTCACCTCGCCCCTCACCCAGGTCAATGTCGCCAACCCGCACATCTTCATCGGGCTCTTGCTCGGAGGGTCGATCGCGTTCCTCTTCTCGTCGCTCGCCATTCGGGCCGTGGGCCGCTCGGCTGGGACGGTGGTCCACGAGGTGCGCCGCCAGTTCCGGGAGCACCCGGGCATCATGGACTACACCGAGAAACCCGAATACGGCAACGTCATCTCCATCTGCACGGCGGCCGCTCAGCGCGAGCTCGCCACGCCGGCGCTCCTCGCCGTGCTCTCGCCGGTGATCGTCGGCTTCGGGATCAGCTACCTCGCCCTCGGCGCCTTCCTCACGGGGACGATCCTCACCGGACAGCTGATGGCGAACTTCCTCTCCAACTCGGGAGGCGCCTGGGACAACGCCAAGAAGTACATCGAGGACGGTCACTACGGGGGAAAGGGCTCTGAGTGCCACAAGGCCGCCGTCATCGGCGACACCGTCGGTGACCCCTTCAAGGACACGGCCGGCCCGGCGCTCAACCCCCTCATCAAGGTCATGAACCTCGTGTCCCTCTTGATCCTGCCTGCCGTGATCACCCTGCAGCATCACGCCGGCGCCCGCTACGCGATCGCCCTCATTGCCCTCGTCATCCTGCTCGGCTCCATCGTGTTCTCGAAGCGCTCCACCGGCTCGATGGCCGATGAGCCCGCGGGGGAGCCGAAGGCGAGGGTGGCCGCCTAGGGCCCGCCGGCCACGTATCCTCGGCCTCCACATGGCCAAACCACTCGTCATCGTCGAGTCGCCGGCGAAGGCGAAGACGATCGCCGGCTACCTCGGTCGCGACTACGTCGTCGAGTCTTCGATCGGGCACATCCGCGACCTTCCCCGCAGTGCCTCCGACGTGCCCGCCGCCTACAAGCGCGAGCCGTGGGCACGCCTCGGCGTCGACGTCGACAATGACTTCAAGGCGCTCTATGTCGTCTCGAAGGAGCGCCGAGACCAGGTGGCAAAGCTGAGGCGGCTGCTCGGCGACGCCAGCGAGCTCTACCTCGCGACCGACGAGGACCGCGAGGGTGAATCGATCGCCTGGCACCTCGTCGAGGTGCTCTCGCCGCGGGTGCCCGTCCATCGCATGGTCTTCCACGAGATCACCCCTGCCGCCATCGAGGCCGCCATCGCCAGCCCGCGAGAGCTCGACCGCCGGCTCGTGGACGCCCAGGAGGCGAGGCGCATCCTCGATCGCCTCTACGGCTACGAGGTCTCGCCCGTGCTCTGGAAGAAAGTCGCCACGGGTTTGTCCGCCGGCCGGGTGCAGAGCGTGGCCACACGCATCGTCGTCGAGCGCGAGCGCGAGCGCATGGCGTTCCGCTCGGCCTCTTGGTGGGGGATCGTGGGTGATTTCGCTGCTGCCGGTCAGGGCTTCGGCGCCCGTCTCGTCGACGTCGGCGGGCGCGCCGTCGCCAGCGGGGACGACTTCGGTTCCGACGGGCGCCTCGCCAACCCCGGGGAGGTCGTGCTCCTCGACGAGCCCGCCGCCACAGGACTCGTCGCCGCCCTCACGGAGGCTCCCTTCCGGGTTGCCTCCGTGGAGGAGCGACCGTACCGGCGCTCGCCGGCCGCGCCCTTCATGACCTCGACGTTGCAGCAGGAGGCCGCCCGCAAGCTCCGCTACTCCGCCCAACGCACGATGCGCCTCGCGCAGGCCCTCTACGAACGTGGGTACATCACCTACATGCGCACTGACTCGACGACGCTCTCGGGCGCGGCCGTGCAGGCCGCCCGGGAGCAGGCGGTCTCTCTCTACGGGTCCTCGTCGGTCCCGGCCTCCCCGCGGGCGTACCGCAACAAGGTCAAGAACGCCCAGGAAGCGCACGAAGCCATCCGTCCGGCGGGCGACCGGTTCCGCCATCCCTCCAGGCTCGCCGGCGAGCTCGCCGCCGACGAGCTCCGCCTCTACGAGCTCGTGTGGCAGCGCACGGTCGCCTCCCAGATGGTCGATGCCACCGGGACGACCGCCCGCGTGCGTCTGGAGGCGATGACGCTGGCGGAATCACCTCCCCCCGTGGGGGAGCTGGCGGGCGTGCCCGCAGGCACGCTCGCCGGCATGCTGGCCACCGGGACGGTCATCACCGTGCCCGGTTTCTTGCAGGTGTACCGGGAGGACGACGACGAGACGGACGACGCGAGGGAGGGGGACGAGGACGCTCGCCTACCCGCTCTGGCGGAGGGTCAATCCCTTGATTGCGAATCCCTCTCGACCGAGAGCCATGAGACGCGACCCCCGGCTCGCTACACCGAGGCTTCGCTCGTCCGCCGTTTGGAGGAGCTCGGCGTCGGGCGCCCGTCGACCTACGCCAGCATCCTCCAGACGATCCAGGACCGGAATTACGTCTGGCGCAAAGGCACGGCCCTCGTGCCGTCCTTCACCGCCTTCGCGGTCGTGAACCTCATGGAGCGGCACTTTCCTCGCCTCGTCGACTACGGGTTCACGGCGTCGATGGAGGATGACCTCGACGAGATCGCCCATGGGGCCGAGGAGAGCGTGCCTTGGCTCGAGCGCTTCTACTTCGGGGAGTCGCACCACGTTCTCGGGCCGCAAAGCACGCGCGCCCGCCAACCGCGCCATGCCCTGGCGGTCGACGGCACTCGGGGGCTGAAGGACGCCGTCCTCACCCATCTCGGCGAGATCGACGCCCGCGAGGTCAACTCGATCCCGATCGGGGCCGATCCCGACGGCGAGGAGATCGTCGTTCGCGTCGGGCGCTACGGGCCCTATCTGCAGCGGGGCGAGACCCGAGCGGCTGTGCCCGAGGACATGGCGCCTGACGAGCTCACCGTCGCGCGGGCTATCGAGTTGCTGTCGAGACCGTCGGGCGACCGAGTGATCGGAACCGATCCGGAGAGCGGGAAGGTCGTGTTGGCGCGAGCAGGGCGCTTCGGGCCCTATGTGCAGCTGGGCGACGCGGACGACGCCTCCAAGCCCTTGCGGACGGCCTCCCTTTTCGCTTCGATGTCGCTTGAGACGATCACGCTCGAAGATGCTCTTCGCCTCCTTGCCCTCCCCCGCGTGGTCGGCGTCGACGCTGCCAGCGGCGCCGAGATCGTGGCGAGAAACGGGCGGTACGGTCCCTACCTGGAAAAGGGCACTGATACACGCTCCCTCGACAACGAGGAGCAGCTGTTCAGCGTGACGCTCGAGCAGGCTTTGGCACGCTTCGCCCAACCGAAGCAACGCCGCTACGGCGTGGCGGCGGCGCCGCTGCGCGAGCTCGGTCCTGACCCCGTGAGCGGCGGTGCCGTTGTCGTGCGATCGGGCCGTTTCGGACCCTATGTCACGGATGGAACCGTGAACGCATCGTTGCGACGCGGGGACGATCCGGACACGATCTCGCTCGAGCGGGCGGCTGAGCTGATCGCCGCTCGCCGTGAGGCCGGACCGTCGTCGGAACGAGGCGGCCGCCGTAGTGCCAAGCGTGCTGGTGCGAAGAAGACCGCCGCGAAGAAGACCGGCGCGGCGAAGAAGACCGGCGCGGCGAAGAGGGCAGCCGCCAAGAAGACCGGCATGGCGAAGAAGACCGCCGCCAGGAAGACCGGCGCCGCCAAGAAGACCGGCGCGGCGAAGATGGCCGCGAAGAGGACCGGCGCCGCCGGGAAACAAGGGGGCACAGCACGGGTGGGCACGACGGCCAAACGCGTCGGCGGAGTGAGCAAGGCCGCTGCCGCCTCCGACCGAGCCGAGGACGGCGACGTCACCGAGCCCTAGGGTGCGGGGGATGACGGGTCGTGGTCGCCTGATCGCCTTCGAGGGCGGCGAGGGAGCGGGCAAGTCCACGCAGGCGCAGCGGCTCGCTTCGGGGATCGGTGCCGAGCTCACGAGGGAGCCGGGTGGGAGCGAGCTCGGGGAACGTATCCGCCACCTCCTCCTCGATCCTGCCGGAACGGCTGCCGTCATCGATCCACGTGCCGAGCTGATGCTGCTCCTCGCCTCGCGCGCCCAGCACGTGGCCGAGCGCATTCGGCCGGCGCTGGAGTCCGGCCGCGACGTCGTCGTGGACCGCTTTTCCGGCTCCACGCTCGCCTACCAGGGCTACGGGCGTGGCCTGCCCCTTGCCGCCGTCAAGGAGGCGTGCGACCTTGCCACCGGCGGCCTCTGGCCCGATCTCACGATCCTCCTCGAGGTCCCGCTGACCCTCGGGTCGGCTCGCCGCGCCGGTGCTGGCTGGACGCCCGACCGGATCGAGGCGGAGGAGGCGGAGTTCCATCGCAGGGTGGCGGATGGGTTTCTCGCCCTGGCGGCGGCGGATCCGCAAGGCTGGGTGGTGATCGACGGCACCGGCGCGGTCGACACGGTGGCCCACCTCGTGGACGAGGCACTCGAATCGAGGCTTGGCCAGGGAGCGACGAGGTGACGGCACCGGTGCTCGAGCGGATCGTCGGGCAGGCGCGGGCGGTTCGCCAGCTCGACGCCTCGATCGCCACGCCCGTGCACGCCTATCTGTTCCTCGGGCCGGCCGGGACGGGCAAGCGGGAGGCGGCGATGGCCTTTGCAGCTGCCCTCACGTGCCCGAGTGGCGGTTGTGGAACCTGCGACTCATGCCACGAGGCCTTGGCCGGGCGTCACCCTGACGTGGTCGTCGTGGAGCGGCAAGGGGCGTCCATCCTGACCCCGCAGGCACAGGAGGTGGTGCGGCTGGCGCTGCGGACGCCCCGGGCAGCCCGCTTCCAGGTCCTCGTCCTCGTCGACTTCCACCTCGTTGCGCAGGCCGCACCTGTGCTCCTGAAGACGATCGAGGAACCGCCCGACACCACCGTCATCCTCGTGCTCGCCGAGAACGTCCCCCCCGATCTCGTCACCATCGCCAGCCGGTGCGTGACGGTGAATTTCGATCCGCTCGCGAGCGCCGACGTCGTGAACCTGCTCGTGCGGGAGGGTGCCGACCCGGCTGCGGCCATCGCCGTGGCCGACGTCGCCGGTGGCCGCCTCGATCGGGCGCGGCTGCTGGTGAACGAAGCGGGCTTCCTCGACCGGCTCGAGCGGTGGCGGTCCCTGCCCGGTCGACTCGACGGCACCGGCGCCACGGTCGTGCTGCTCGCCGAGGAGCTCGTGGCGGCTGCCTCGGAGCCGGTAGAGGCCGTGAAGGCCCGGCAGGCCGTCGAGCTGGCGGAGCTGGCGGCACAGGCCGAGCGCCTGGGCGAGCGGGCGATCCCCGGACGTACCCTCATCGAGGATCGGCACCGCCGCGAGCAGCGTCGCGTGCGGACCGACGAGATGCGAGCCGGCCTGGCTGCCCTCGCCGGGGTGTACCGCGGCCGGATGGAAGGCTCACCGGTGGCGTCGGTCATGTCAGCCGCGCTGCGGGCGGTGGAGCTCGTGGGCGAGGCGGCCGATCGCCTCACGCGTAACGTCAACGACCTGCTCCTGTTGGAGTGGCTGCTGCTGCGGCTCGACTCGCTCGCCTGAGGCGAGGGCCGGGACCCTCAGCGGAGGTGGAGGCCGCCGTCGACGGCGACGATCTCACCGGTGACCTGGTGAGAGTGGATCAAGCCCATGATGACCTCGGCCACGTCGGACGCCTGCGCGGTCGACTTGAGGGGGGCCATGGAGAGGACGAAATTGCGCTCGAGCTCCCAGTCGGCCGTCCAGGGCGTGTCGACGAGCCCGGGGGCGACGGCGTTCACGCGGATCTCCGGCCCGAGCACGTTCGCGAGCATCAGCGTCATGTGATTGACGGCGGCTTTCGAGATGGCGTAGGGGATCGAGGAACCCGTCGGCCGCAAGCCGGCGAGCGATGACACATTGACGACCACCGACGCACCGGGGTGCTCATGGGCGGCCGCCCGCAGGTAGGGCACGGCGGCGACCGTGACGTTCCAGGTGCCGAGGAGGTTGACGGCGAGGATCTTGTCCCACACCTCTCTCGTGACTTCCTCGAGCTCCCCATGCGGGATCTTCACCGTCGTGCCGGCGTTGTTGACGAGGATGTCGAGCCGGCCGTTTCTCCGAGCGGCCGTCTCGACGAGCTCGCGCGCTTCGTTCTCGTCGCCGATGTCGGCTCTGTGGTAGCTGGCGTCGCCGAGCTCGGCGGCGAGGGCCCTTCCGGCTTCGACCGACGAGGAGGAGTTGACGACGACGGTGGCGCCCTCGCGGCTGAGGGCCCGTGCCGTGGCGGCGCCGATGCCGCTCGAGGAGCCCGTCACGAGCGCCACCTTGCCGTCCAGCCGTCCGCTCATCGCAGCTCTCCTCTCACCATGGCGTCACGAAACGCCGCCGATCCCCCCAGCAGGACGGGCACTGCCTCATCAGCATCCATCTCTACAGCCATCTCCACGTCCTCGGCGTAGCCGGCGACGCGAAGCTCCGCACCCGAC
>DASPSK010000473.1:0-8395 GCA_035623975.1 Acidimicrobiales bacterium
GACGCTCATCACCCTCTTGACGGGACGCAACGCCCTCTTCTCCGGGACTCGCCAGCTGTGTTTCGGGTTGCTCGCTGCCGGCGTCACCTTCGGGCTCGGGCGGCTCATCGGGACTGCCGTCGCCGGCTAGCCGGCTGCGAGGATTGGAGGGCCGCAGAGCTCCGAGATGGGGTTTCTTGACGGGTAATCCTGCGCCACGATCGATCCACGTCGCGTCACGTCAGCCGGAGCGCACAGATGGGATATGTGCTTGGATGAGAGCGAGGAACAGGAGAGCTTCATGGCCAACGACCTCTCCAGTCGGCTCGTGTCACGAGCCCGTGATCGCATCCTGTCGGGGGGAGAGGCCGTCCAGCTGGCGATACGACCGGAGATTCTGGCGTCCTGGCGCCGCTGCCAAGCCTCAGGGGTGCAAGCTGATCGCTTTGACGTCCCGTACCAACGGGACGTTGAAACCGATTGCCGTCTCGAACGCGCCGCCAAGCCGGTGCTTGACCGCGTTGCCGAAGATCTGCCGGCAACTGGAGTCGGCCTCGTGCTGTGCAATGACCGAGCCGAGATCCTCGACCGGCGAGTCGTCGACCGGGACATTCTCGCTCGACTTGACCGTGTGATGCTGGCACCCGGCTTCCGATATGGAGAAGGCGATGTCGGCACGAACGCCATAGGCACCGCACTCGCGACAAACGCTCCCTCCACTGTCGAGGGGAGCGAGCACTTTGCCGCGGCTCTTGGCATTTTTGCCTGCGCCGCCGTTCCAATTGGCGATGCCCGGACGGGGAAAACCTTGGGCGTGGTGGACTTGACATCTCAAATGAAGGACGCCCACGCCCTCATGCTTCCTCTCGTCCGGCAGATCGCTCGGGAGATTCAGGAACGCCTCCTCGAGGAGACGCTCAGCGGGCAGCAAGTCCTGCAGGAGCAGTTCCTGCGGGCAAGAAGATGGGCCAAGGGCCCGCTCGTCGGCTTGAGCGGGCCCTCGATGATCATGAACCGGCCCGCAGCCGCCATCCTCACCCCTTCCGATCAAGCCCTTCTCCGGGACTGCATCGAGTCTGCCTTGACCGGCGATGACCGGACGTCAGAGCTCGCCCTCGCCAACGGGATGTGTGTCGCGGTCCGTTTCGACCCCGTCAGCGATGGCGGTGATGTCGTCGGTGCCCTCATCCGTCTCGACCCCGTCTCCCCCGATGCCGTCTGCAACACGGCCCGAACTTACGGCACCCGCAGCCGCCCGCGATGGGGATGGGAGAGCCTGACCGATACGGAGCGAGCCGTGACTCAGCTTGTCGCCGAAGGGCTGACGAATGCCGAGGCGGCGACTCGCCTGTACATGTCTGTCCACACGGTCGACTACCACCTCCGGAGCATCTACCGCAAGCTGGACATTCGCTCACGCGTGCAGCTGGCTGGACTCGTATTCGAACGGGCAACGGCAACGAGCTGATCCCCGGGACGCGCCACCGTGGCCGTCTCATAAGAGCTGTCGCCGCTCGGCGCCGAACGGTCGGTTTATCCTCCGGCTCGTCGACTTGAGGCAGTTCCGAGGTGGCTGGTGAACCAGTCCCGCGCCAGCACAGCGACGGCGTCGAGTGCGCCGGGCTCCTCAAAGAGGTGGGTCGCGCCCGGGATTACCTCGAGCCGGCTCTCACAGCCCAGCTGAGACTCCGCCTCCTCGTTGAGGGCGAGGACAACGCGGTCGTGCCCGCCGACAATAAGGAGCGTGGGGGCGGTGACCCTGGCAAGCAGCTCACCTGCCAGGTCTGGGCGGCCGCCCCGCGAGACCACGGCAGCCACGTCGTTGCCGAGCTCGGCGGCCGCAAAGAGCGCCGCGGCGGCGCCGGTGCTGGCACCGAAGTACCCGAGATCCAAACCCTCGAGCTCCCGGCGCGTGCGGAGCCACCGGCTGACGTCCACGAGCCTTTGCCCGAGGAGTCCGATGTCGAAGACATTGGCCCGCTCCACCTCTTCGTCTTCGGTGAGCAGGTCGATCAGCAGAGTGCCGAGGCGCCCCTGATTGAGGACGTCGGCGACGAAGCGGTTGCGCGGGCTGTGGCGGCTGCTGCCGCTCCCGTGGGCGAAGACCACGACCCCAGCCGCCTCCTCGGGCACGAGCAAGTGCCCACGGATCTGCATCGAGCCTACGGCCACCTCGACGTCCTCGTCGGCCACCGGCGGATCGTCCGGGGCGAAGTCGCCGGCCGTGACGCGTCGGCGACGTGGATCCCCACGCAGGCAAGCAAGTACCTCGGCATCCGTAGTCTGCGAGAAGTCGGCATAGAACCGCCCGATCGCGAAGAAGAACTCGGGCATCTCGAGGCAGACCAGCTCGTCGGCGTCGCCACCGATCCGATCCACCCAGTCGGGCGGAGCCACCGGAACGGCGAGGACGACCCGGGCGGCGCCGAGGGCGCGGGCAACTTGGCAGGCGACTCGTGCGGTCGACCCCGTGGCGATACCGTCGTCGACGACGACGGCTGTGCGGCCGTCCAGCGACACGGGCTCCAAGTCTCCCCGGAACCTGCGGGCACGGTCATTCAGCTCGGCGCGTTCAAAGGTTTCGACGGCTGCGAGCTCTGCTCCCGAGACGCCCGCTGCTGCGACCACCTCGTCGTTTATGAGCCTCACTCCCCTCTCTCCGATGGCTCCCATTCCGAGCTCCGGCTGGTAGGGAACGCCAAGCTTGCGCACCACGATGATGTCCAGTGGAGCATCGAGCGCCCGAGCGACTTCGAAGGCAACGGGTACACCCCCTCGCGGAAGCCCCAGCACCACGACCGGCTCGCCGCGCAGGTACTGCAACCGTTCTCCGAGACGTCTCCCGGCGTCGGCACGGTTCAAGAACGGCAAGCCGCGCTCCTTTCGGCTGCTCCTGTCACCTCTACAAGGAGAGCAATCCCTTCATCAATCGCCGAGCCCCTGATCAGCGTGCACCTCTCAGGGTCGATGTGCAAAGAGCCGAAGGACTCTTTCGGGTCCCGCCCGGTTATTCGCTCAGCCGACCAGCCGATCGCGGCCAGCCCAGTAGCGCTCCCGAAGGGCTTTCTTGTCCGCCTTGCCGACCGGCGTCAGAGGCAGCGAGTCGACGAACTCGACAGACTTCGGGGCGCAGATCGGGCCTTTGCGCTCCTTCACGAGGGTGATCAGATCCTCGGCCTCCACCGGCTGTTCCGGCCGCAGGACAACGAGTGCTTTCACCGCTTCGCCCCACTTGTCGTCGGGGACCCCGACGACTGCCACCATCGAGACGGCCGGATGGGAGGAAAGGACATCTTCGACCTCCCGCGGGAAGACGTTGAAGCCTCCACTCACGATCATGTCCTTCTTGCGATCGACGATGTAGAAGTAACCCTCCTCGTCACGGATGCCGATGTCCCCGGTATGGAGCCACCCGCCCGCCAGCGTCGCCGCAGACAGCTCCGGTTGCTTCCAGTACCCCTGCATCACGCTGGGGCCCTGGATGCAGATCTCTCCTGGCGTCGATGGTGGCGCAGGCTGGTCGTCCGCATCGAGGATCGTGACCCGATTGAACGGCATCGGAGTACCGCAGGAGCTGAGGCGGACGGGGTCGGTCACATCGTGCTGGGCGCGCCAGAGTGAGGTTCCTTGCCCGGCCGACTCGGTCTGCCCGTACAGCTGGCAGAAGACGCCGCCGACTCGTGCAATCGCCTCGGCCAGGCGGCTCGGGGAGATGGGTGAGGCGCCGTACATGATCGTTTCCAGGCTCGGAAGTCCGGTTCGGTCGAAGCCCGGCCGATCGAGCAATCCGTAGATCATCGTCGGCACGAGAAGACTCAGGTTGGCGTGCTCGCGCCTCACTCCGTCCATCCAGGCGTCCGGATCGAACCGCCGCTGCAGCACGACTGTCCCGCCCTTCAAGAGCGTCGGCAAGATCAGCATGCCGGCGGCATGGGACACCGGCGCCACAGCCAAGTAGACCGGGAGCTCCGGCAGGTCCCAGCCGAGCGCCGTGCCGTAGGCCATGGCGGCCAGGGCTCGATGCGGCAGCATCGCTGCCTTCGGGACGCCCGTGGTGCCGCCCGTGTAGAGCAGGAAGGCGATGCCTTCGCTGGCACCGGCGCCGCGCTCGAGGCGGCCCGCGGCCGGAGCCTCCGACACGAGGGTGAGAAAGTCTGGCAGATCCTCGCACGCGCCGAAGGCGAATACGGCCTCGACGGCCGGCGACTGTTCGAGGAGCTCGACCCCTCGGGCGCTGAACGCCGGATCCACAAGCACGAAGCGCAGCTCCGCCTCGTTGCAGGCATGCAGGTGATCCTGGAGTGACCCGAGCGGGTGCAGCGCCGTGTAGCGACCGCCGGCGAGCGCCGGGGCGATCTGAGCCAGCCACGCCTCCGGCCGGTTGGGGCTGAGCAGACCGACACCCTCGCCCGGACGCAGGCCGAGCTGCTTGAGAACGACCGTCCAGCGGGCCAGGAGATCCTCGGTCTGGCGGTACGTGAGGTCCACACCTTCCCACCGGAAGGCCACGCGTTCGGGGTATCGGCGGAGGGCCGCCGTGACCACGTCGCCGACAGATGCGGTCTCGTGCAAATCCGGCATCGGTTTCGTCCTCCCCAGTAGCCGCCGCAGAGAAAACCGTAGCTGGCAGGCTTCCCGGCGTCCCGTGGTGAGACGATGAACCTCAGGTCCGTTGGAAAGGAGCGGCCATGGACGCCAAGCGCGACCACGTCCTCATCTGGGGCGCAGATGCCATCGAGGAGTCGACGATCGAGCAGGCGGAGCGCACCGCCAGGCTCCCCTTCGTCCGCGAGCCGCTCGCCCTCATGCCCGATGCCCACATCGGCATCGGCGCCACGGTCGGCAGCGTCGCCTTCATGGAGGGCGCCATCGTCCCCGCCGCCGTGGGCGTCGACATCGGTTGCGGGATGATCGCCACCCTCACGAACCTGCACGCCGATCAGCTGCCCGACGATCTCGGGCGGTTGCTGTCCTTGATCGAGCGGCGCATACCGGCCGGCGTCGGCCAGGGCCATCGTGAGGCTCAAACCGACGTCATGGACAAGGTCGGCCTGCCGGCGAGCGAGCTCGGTCCGAAGGACGAGGCCAAGGTTCGGCACCAGTTCGGCACCCTCGGGTCGGGCAACCACTTCCTCGAGGTGTGCCTCGACGAGGACGGGCGCGTCTGGCTCGTCTTGCACTCGGGATCTCGCGGCATCGGCAACACCCTGGCGGAGCGCCACATCGCCGAGGCACGCGCCATCATGGCGCGCAATTTCATCGAGCTGGAGGATCGCGACCTCGCCTATGTGGTCGAGGGGACGCCGGAGTTCCAAAGGTACGTGGCCGACATGCTCTGGGCTCAGCGATACGCGGCGGCCAACCGGGACAAGATGATGAGCGCTGCCTTGGCGTCGCTCATCGAGGTGACGGGTGACGCGACGGCCGAGATCGATCGCATCAACTGCCACCACAACTTCGCCGCCCGCGAGCACCATCGCGGCCGCGACGGCTGGGTGATCCGGAAGGGGGCCATCCGGGCGCGGGCGGGTGACCGGGGTGTGATTCCCGGCTCGATGGGGACGGCCAGCTTCATCGTCACCGGCCTCGGCAACGAAGCCAGTTTCGAGTCGTGCTCGCACGGCGCCGGCCGCCGGATGTCCCGTGGCGAGGCCCGGCGCCGGCTGACGCCAGACTCGCTCGGCGCCGCCATGCGGGGGAAGACGTGGCAGTCGAAGGAGGCCACCGCCCTCGTCGACGAGCACCCACTCGCCTACAAGGACGTCGAGGCCGTCATGGCGGCCCAGGCCGATCTCGTTCGCATCGACCACCGCTTGATCCAGGTCCTCAACTACAAGGGAACGAGGTGATCGACCGGCGTTGGCCCGACCCGGTCCTGGCCGGAGGACTTGCTTCCCCGGAATGCTCTCGATCAGTTGAGTCCCTACTCCTCCCAGCGGAGGACGATCCGTCCTCTGACACCGGGCAATGGCAAGGACTCCACTTCGGCCGCCACCGCATGGCGCTCCGCCCCTGAGAGCCGCCGCCAGGCCTGCACCGTCACCACCGCGTCCGCCCGGCGCCACGTGCCCACGACCTCTCCGCCGACGAGGAGGCCGCCCGGCCACACGCGGGGAGTCCAGAGCGCGCGGCGGCGGTCGGCCTTCGGGACCACGAGCTCGCGATCGGTTCCCTGCAGGAGGAGATAAGCGTCGCCGCTCGGAAGGAACCGCGCCGGCGCGACGGGTCCCGGGGCGGTGCGGAGAGTGGCCTCGTCGCTCGTGAGTATCCACGCGTGGCCGACTGGCGTCTGCACCGGCGTCAGCGAGCTGCGCAAAGCCTCGAACGCGGCGACGGCGTATCGCAGGCCGACGCCCGCCCACCGCCCAAAGCCTTCAGGCGTGGCGGGTCCGTAGACGTGCAGGTACCGGCGAGCGAGCTCGAGGCGGGCGTCGCGAGCATCCATCTCAGGCGGCGGCACGGTCCAGACTGTCGACTGGCGGGCGCCTTCCCACCGGATCAGGACCGTGCCGGTCGCGGCCGCGTACCTGAGACTGTTGGGATGCACACCGAGTGCGAGCCCCGCCTCCCCGTAGGTCATCCGCCCGCCGCCGAGCATGGCGTTGAGGCGGGCGGCGAGGTCCTCCGCCCTCTGCCGGCCCTTGGCATCGTCGCTCTGCGTTCCAAGCGAGAAGACGGCGAGGTCGCGCGCGGCGATGACGAAGACGTTGAAACGCGGCCCCCAGAGTTGTACGAGCGAAGGGTCCTCCCACGTCGATGGTTCGGTCCCCTCGACGCGCGCGTGGATCGAGAGGAGGGCGGCTCGGGGCATGCTGTCCTGGAGCCCGGCCCAAGCTGCCTGCCGAAGTGAGTCCCGTCCGCGCGGAAGTCGCTCGTCGAGCCCGCCGACGCGTCGCCGGAAGGCCAGGATTTGCGGTCGCGTAAGGTCGAGCTGAGCCCTGGTCACGTCACATCTCGCCAACCGCGCTCACAGATGCCTCACAGGGGATCGACCGCCCTGCTCACGATCCAAGCCCGCTTGCCCACTTGCCGGCTACGAGTAAGTCCGTCCTGCTCAAAGAGTTCGACGCCCGCGCTGAACAGGAAGCGGCCCGTCCTCGTCGAAGACGAGCGCGGCGTGAGCTCGACCCGTGCGGACCCGTTCCTCTTTGGCGGCGCCATAGCTGATTCCCTTTTGGCCGAACTCCGGGTGGTATCCGACGCACCAGCACCCGCCGAAAACCCCGTTGGTGCGCTCGACGAGCTCCGCGAAGGCGTCCCACGTGGAGGCGTCGAGCGGTCGGATCGTGTATGGCTGCGGCGCCACGTCAGGCCTCGGTCGCGGCAGCAAGGAGCCGGGCGAGCTCGCTCGGCTTGCTGATCATGGGCCAGTGGCCCGAATCAATGTCGACGAAGTCGAGGTGCTTGGCCTTGGCAAGCTCGGGCACGTTGCCGGTGTCGATCCACTCCCGAGCCTGGGCGGGAGTGAATTCGGGGCACACGAGCACGACTGGGACCTCGAACCGTCGCTCGTCGGCCAGATGTACCAGGCCCTTGGTCACTTTTTCGGGGACGGGGATCGCAGCGGACGCGATGCGCTGTCTTGTCTCCTCGTCGAGATCAGCAGAGTCCGGTCCCTCGAACGGGCCCCAGCCAGGGAAGGGCACGACCCCCTCGTCCGGTGCAAAAAAGTCCGCATAGGCCTCTCCATCCGCGGACGGGAAGCCGCCGATGAGGACAACTTTGGCGACCTTCTCCGGTCGCGCGTCAGCGGCCAGCCAAGCCAGGCTGCAGGCGGCGGAATGCCCCACCACCATGGGCTGTTCGGACGCTGCGTCCACGGCGGCGAGTACCGTTGCCACCTGGTCGTCCAGCGTGGCGGACACAGATCCGTCGCCCTGGCCCGGGAGAGTGAGCGGCACGGGGCGGTGGCCGAGTGCCTCGAGCGCGGGGACGACGCCGTCCCAAACGGATCCGTCTAACCACAGGCCGGCGATGAGCAGGATGTCCATTTTTGTTCTCCTTCTTCAGTGGGGTCAGATCACACTCGGTCCGGTGCCGGTGCTCCTGCCTCGCGGCAGCCGTCTTGGCCACGTTACGAGGTACGCCGGACGATCAACTTCCGGTTGTCTCGCGGCGGGCGGTGCGCCCGTACATCGGGATCCCCCGGCTCAGCCAGAAACGGTGATCGATCGGTCGACGGGAGCTCGGCGCCCAGCCGGGCACGACGAACAAGCCAGCTCGCCGGGCGATGTAAAAGGCGGGCTGGTAAAATTCGCGTGGAAGTTGTTCGCAAAGTTGCCCGAATGGGACCTCGGCCGGACGATCGGCATTGGGTCGTTATGTCGCACGCATTCGCACCGAACAGCGAGGCTACACAGGCTGCAACAGAACGCAGGCCGCAACAAAAAGGGGAGACCAGTGACCAGAATGACAT
>DASPSK010000491.1:0-3175 GCA_035623975.1 Acidimicrobiales bacterium
CGATGGAGGCGGGCGGTCTGCAGGCCGGCGAAGTCCATGATCGGGTAGCCCATTGAGAAGCCGTGAACGCCAACGAGCCACGGCCGCTCAGCACCGCGGTGGCGCACGATGGTGGCTGCCGCCATGTGGTTGGCGGTGTAGGACTCCCAACGCCGAGCTCCCGGCTCGGCCGGCCGCGGTGCGAACTGGCTTTCGAAGCGCATCTGCTCGTAGTCGATCCCCAGCGCTCGGCCGCCTTGCCACGTCAGGTCCTCCTCGGTGAGGGCTGGCGGGCTCCGGTGATACGAACCGGGATCGTCGAGCCACCCCTCGGCGGCGAACAGGGATCGTGCGGCCCGGACCTCGTCGGCGACCCGGTCGAGCTCTGAGGCTCGGGGAAACCGCCCCGGCGACATCGCCACGGCCATGAGCGCCTCCTCCATCGCCACCTGGGCGAGGAGGGTAAGCGTCGGCGGAGGCGCCGGGAGCGGGTGCAGCTCCGCTGCCCGCAGCTGGCGGTCCCGGGCAAAGCGCCAGGTCCTCGAGAGGGAACGGACCGCCCGGGCGAGCGCCGCGGCGATGAGCGAGACGACTGCCGGGAAACCGACGACGGCTCGCCGGAGCCGAGCCGCCCACCCACGAGCCCGCTCGAGCCCGCTCGGCGCCTGTGTCACGCCCACTGCATCCACCGCACCGGTCCAAGATTAGGTATCAGGCGGCTGCTGGGTGCGCTGACTCAAAGAGGGCGAGCGCCAGTGGAGCCAGGCAGTTGAGAGGCCCGGTTCGTCCCTGCCTTCGTCGGTTAGCCTTCGGACCAGTGAGTTCCGTGCGCGAGCATCGTCCGGCCGCTCACGGGGCGGGCGCTTGGAAGCTGCCGCTGCGCTTCCTGCTCGCTCTCGGATGGCTCCTGTTCGTCAGCAGCATCTCGTTCGTGAGAGCCGGCCCGAGACCGCGCCTGCCCGAAGGTGAGCCGGAGAGGTGGAAGGTGTGCCTCTTCGCGGCGATGACGACCGTTGTCTTCGGCGGTTTCGTCGCCCTGACGTGCTACGGGCATCCGCAAACGATGCCGCCCGGCCTCGCTCACTGAGGTCAGCTGCGAGCGCGCAGCATCTTCACCGAGGCGATCTCCTCGACCTGCCGTACGAAAGCGGGGCTACGCCGAAAACGGGACCCGATCTCCGCATAGCTGGCTCCCTCCGCCCGCCATGCCAGGATCCGCCGTTCGAGCGGCCGGAGGACCTGGGGGGGAGCCGGCTGCGCCACGGTGCGGGCACGCGTGCTCAGCTCCAGAATCTGCTTCACGCTCCGTGGACTGCGACGCAGCCGCCAGGCCACCTCCGCAGGGTCGACCCCATTGTCCACCAGTCGCCGGACCACCCGCTCGACCGGCCGCAGGTTCAGCTGTTCGGTCACGCTCGCCAGGGTAGCTGGTCCCGCCACGCCCCCCGTGTGGAGGGCCGCCTCACACAGGCGCTCAGCGGGTGCCGCACTCTGGTCAGTCGGAACGTCCAGCCCATCGTCCCTGGTCACAGAGGTCGGGCTACCCGGCCACGAAAAAAGCAAGCGACGGAGCGATCCTCTTGACCCTCGGCTTACGCTGGAACCATCAGGCGAGACGAAGGAGGAGTCCATGGACAAGGAACTGACTCTCTACGCGGCACAGTACGAGAGTGTGACGGACGCGATGGCCGACCTCGCCGCCGTCGAGCAGTTGCACAAGGACGAGGTGATCGGCTCATACGACGCGGCAGTGATCGACAAAGAGAACGGCAAGCCCCACATCGTCAAGCGGATGGACCGCCCGCATGTCCGCATCATTCCTGAAGCCTTTGGACGCGGAGATTTGCCCCGCAAGGAGCTGGAGGATGCGGCTAAAGAGCTCACCTCGAACGAAGCCGGACTGATAGTGGTCGGAGAGGCAACGATCGAGAAGGCAGTCGACAAGGCGATTTCCCGCGCCAGCAAAGTCATCAAGCGCTCGGTGGATGCCACGACCGACGAGATCGCCAGCGAGCTATCGGAAGCACTCAAGGGCTCGACGCAGGGCGGGACCGACTAAACAGCTCGTCAGCGGAACCTGGGCGGACCCGAGGGCCACCGAGGGCGAAGGCCGCCCAGGCGAACACCCCGTGAGCCACGCGCCCCTGGTCGGGTGCGCTTCCAACGAGGGCGCGGGAGAGCCACGGTCGGTGGCTCGAAACGTCCACCCGGCTCAGTGATGACCTTCGACCCTAGCCAAGGGCGTCTCCAGGGCCGAGCATGTCAACTGTGATCGAAGGGGGTACAACGTGCAGGCCAACGTGGGTGACCGCATCGTCATCAAGGGCCACCGGGTCAGTGAACCGGACCACTACTGCGAAGTGATCGAAGTACACGGCACGGACAACGGGCCGCCATATCTGGTGCGCTGGGCAGACAGCGGGGAGGAAGCTCTCTTCTTCCCAGGCTCAGACGCCTCCGTCGAAAAAGTCAAGGCGCACTGACTACACCCAAGAGAAGGGCTCCTCGAAGATGAAGCCTGGCCGCTCTGGTCCACCGCACCGGGGGTAACCGGAGACGGCAAGAGTTTGGTGTCGCATGCCGGCACGACGCTCTTGGCTGAACGGCGAAAGGCCGCTTGAGCAGCAACTCCGAGCGAGTACCCCGGCCTCGGCGTCCTGCACGCCGATGCCCGCGGGCGACACTCGCTCGCACTGGACATCATGGAGCCGATTAGACCAGCCGTGGACACCTACGTGCTCGACCTCCTGGAGCGGCGGACTTTCCGGAAGGTCGAGTTCGTCGAGAGCTCTGAGGGCCATGTTCGTCTCCGTGGACCGCTCACTCACGAGCTGGCCGAGACGATGCCGATCTGGGCACGCTCGCTCGCCCCTACCGCCGAGCACGTCGCCCACGTATTCGGGCGAGCCATCGCAGGGAAGTACCAGGCGGTGACGCCTCTCACCCGGCGACGGACGAGGGACGCACAGGCGATCGTCAAGGCGCGCAAGACCTGGGCGACGACGACCCGCGGTTCATCGAGCGCCAAGCAGAGGCCAACGGACGCTACGGAACGCACGGCCTTGACCTGCCTGGATTGCGGAGGGCCGGTCACCAACCGCCGCCACGTCCGCTGCGACCGCTGCATCGGCGCCGACCCTCGGCAGACCCCAGAGCTGAGAGGACGCCGCGGAGCAGCCATCGCCGCCCGCAAGCG
>DASPSK010000501.1:0-9045 GCA_035623975.1 Acidimicrobiales bacterium
GCACGAGTGGCTGAGGATGGCCGAGGCGTTCTTGCACGTCACCTGGACGCGCCAGCCGACCGGGACGCTCACGCGCATGGCGCCGTTGGCGTAGCCGTCGAAGTTGAACCCGCCGTCGGCACCCGTGGAGCTGCTCACCAGCAGGAGATGGACGGTCTGCGTGGCGGCCTCCGTCGTGAGAATCGACGACGTCTTCACGGACTCCCCGCTCGAACCGCACGACGCCAGCAGCCCGGCGGCGACGACGACAGCCGGGAGAGCCGACCTCAACCTGCACCTCCGCCGGGGCTCCGCCTCGCCATCGAGCGCTCGCGAGGCGGCGTCGCATCGAGAAGGCGAGATGACATCCTCACGACGAACCGCCGTGGGCATCGCCGTTGCGTTCGGCATCGTGGCGGTACTCACCGTGGTGATGATGCCCTTTCCAGGCCATTCTTCCATCGCGGCCGACACGCCAGGATTCGCCAGCCCGGCGAGAGCTCGATCGACCCGACGGCGACGCCTCGCAGAGGCCTGGCGGGAGATCTCGGCTCGGGTAGTCCGCCGGAACGTCGCAGGCGGCGCCATCGGTTCAACCCGCCGGTGCCGTCCTGCTCCAGGCGGCCTCGGCCGCCCGTTCCATCGCTTGGCCGACGACGGGCGCACCGAGCTGCATCACGAGCCAGATGCGCCTGGGATCGCACAGGAGCTCGGGCTCGGCCACGGCGTCGCCATCGACGATGAGGAGGTCCGCCAGCTTGCCCTCCTGCACGGTCCCGATGTGCTCGTCGAGGCCGAGCGCTTCGGCTGCCCCGCTCGTGGCGGCCCGCAAGGCCGCCCTCGGAGCCATGCCGTGGTGGATCATCCTCAGCAGTTCGAGGGCGGCGGTGTCGGAATCACTGCCGAGGGCGATCTTGACGCCGGCCTCCTGTGCGGCCCGCATCGTGCGCGTCCCGTGCTCGAGGTTGTAGTTCGCCAGTTCGACGAGCATCGGGGGCATCTCGGGCTCGAGGACGGCGTCCCGCGGATCCACGGCGGCACCCATACCCGCCATCCAGTAGTAGCCCGATAACGTCGGTACAAGGACCTGCCCTTTCAACGCCATCTGCTCCAGCAGATCCGGCCGCTCGTGCAGGTACATGCCGTGCTCGATGGTGTCGGCGCCGTGCTCGATGGCCGCCTCGCAGCCGGCTAGCCCCTCGGCGTGGGCGGCCACCTTGAAGCCCATCCGGTGGGCCTCGTCAACGAGGGCTGCCAGCTCGGCTTCGGTGAACTGGACGGGATCGGGATCCTCCATCTCGTTCGACCGGGCCCCGGTCGTCATGACCTTGATGAAGTCGGCCCCGGCACGGATCTGCTCGCGGACGGCTCGACGCACGTCGTCGGGCCCGTCTGCCTCCCGGTACATATCGCCGTAGAACCGGCCACCGGGCGCCGTCGCCGAGACGATCTTGCCGCAGGTGAGCACGCGGGGGCCCCGAAAGGCCCCGTATCGCATCGCCTGCCGGGCCTCCTGCGGACGCAGTCCTTGCGAGCCGACGACCCGGATAGTCGTGACTCCTCGGCGCAGCGTCTCGCGGAGCTCAGCCTGCAGGAAATGGGCGGCCGTCCCCGGGAGCACCTCCTCGGCACCCCGCCGCGTGACCGGAGCCTGCCCGGAAGCGTGCGTGTGGGCGTCGGTCAGTCCCGGCAGCAGCATCCGGCCCTCGAGGTCGAGGAGACGGGCGCCCTCGGGGCA
Source organism: Acidimicrobiales bacterium (assembly GCA_035623975.1). Lineage (GTDB taxonomy): Bacteria > Actinomycetota > Acidimicrobiia > Acidimicrobiales > Bog-793 > JAKACA01. The sequence continues at coordinate 1,718 of DASPSK010000501.1, forward strand.
TGGCTCAGAGGCCGTCGCCACGCGGCGGATGACCCCGTCCTCGACGAGCACCGCCGTCCCCTCGCGGACAGCCGCACCCGTGCCGTCGAAGAGCCGGGCGTTCGTGAGCCAGAGGCGCTCGTTCGAACGCGCTGGCGCGGCAAGCAGAGCGGGGAAACGATGCGGCACTGCGGCCTCCTTCCCTTCCCGGGCACTTTCGTCGACTGGCCTGGTGCCGGAAGCTCGGCGCAGGCCTGCGGGCAACGTAGCAAGCGCCACGCTGTTTCGATCACCGCCGCTTCGATCACCGCCGCGGCCCGGGTGACCACTTTCCCGAAGATGGCGGCGCCAGCCCTGCCTCGGTGGACCGCAGCCGAGGGCGAGCCCTCCCCACCGCTATCACCGTCACCCACGTCATGGGCTCTCGGGCTCAGACCATGGAGGCAAGGACCTCCTCCACGACCGCAAGGCTGGTGTTCGGATGGAGAAAGGCCAAGCGCGCCACGGCTTCACCCTCCCAATGCGTGGGGGTGACGAAGGCGATCTGCTCACGGAGCAGTCGCGTCGACCAGGCTTCATAGTCCTCTGGCCCCCACCCCCGGCGGCGGAAGAGGACGACGGAGAGCTCCGGCTCCCGGATCAGCTCGAGATGGGCAGCCGCGGCGATCAGGGCGGCGCTCTGGCGAGTCGTCTCCAACACCATCTCGATCGCCTGGCGGTAGGCGCCGATGCCGTGCACGGCAATGGAGAACCAGAACGGTAGGCCGCGGGCTCGCCTCGTCAGATGGAAGGCGTAGTCACCCGGGTTCCATGCCCCCTCCGCTCGGGTGCGCATGATCTCGAGGTAGGAGGCGTGTTGGGTGAGGGCCGCTTCGGCCAGCCAAGGCTCGCGATACAACAGAGCGCCCGAGTCGTAGGGTGCGAAGAGCCACTTGTGCGGATCCACGACGTAGGAGTCCGCCAGCTCGACGCCCGCGAAGAGATGGCGGACGGAGTCCGCCAGGAGGGCGGCGCCGCCGTAGGCGCCGTCGACGTGGAACCACAGCCCGTGCTCGCGAGCCACTCGCCCGACGCCTGCCAGGTCGTCGACGATCCCCCCGTTCGTGCTCCCCGCCGTGGCAACGACGGCGATGACCCCGTCCCGAGCGGGGTCGGCGGCGAGCGCCGCCTCCAGCGCAGGACCCGTCAGACGGTGGTCTTCAGCCGGGATGATCATGGGCTCGAGGCCGGTCACGCGAAGTGCCAGGGCGACCGAGGCATGCGCCTCGCTCGTGAGGGCCACCCTCAGTCGTGTGGCCGGCGGCACCCCGGCGCGGCCGAGGGCGCCTTCGCGGGCGACCACGAGCGCGGACAGGTTGGCGTTGGACCCGCCCGAGACGAAGCAGCCACCTGCTTGTTCAGGCAGGCCGGCGGCGTCGGCGAGGAGGCGCAGCGCCTGATTCTCCGCCATCACGACACCCGCGCCCTCCAGCCACGAGGTGCAGGGAAACGACGAGCAAGACACGAGCATGTCGAACAGCAAAGCGGCTTTCGTCGGAGCGGCCGGGATGAAGGCCAGGTAGCGCTTGCTATCGCAGGAGACCACAGAGGGCGCGAGATGGTCGGCGAAGATTCGCAGGACCTCGGCGGGATCGTTTCCTTCCTCACCCAAGAGACCTTGGAGCGAGTCCGGTGCAGGTGGACGCGTGCCACCGAAGTCGAGCGGAACCGGATCGAGGCTCAAGCGGTGCCGGCAGAAGTCGATGACGAGCTCGGTCAGCTCGGCGTCGTGGTGGAACATCCGACTACCCATGAACGCAACCACCTCTCGATCCGTTGGGCACCATCCGATCCGCGCGAGCTCGTCAGTCGCCTGGAGATGGCCGGCTCAACACGAGGGCGGCGGGTGATGTCTCAGCATGCCAGGCCGCCTGCCCAGCATCGCGTGACCATGGCGACGAGCGCCGCCGGAAGGCGCTTGGTCGGGAGGGCGCCGAGGGCTCTCAGGTGATCGGCGCGGGCTCCAACGGCGGTGGGGTCTCGGGCTGGGACTTGTCCGTGGCAGGCTTCAACCCATCGGCCTCCGTCATCATCGCCCCGATGCGGCGGGCCGACTTGGGCGCCACAATCACCGCCAGGATGGCCACGAGGAGCCATCCCCCCGCCCAGACGGGCAGCCAGGCCGCCGTCCCGGTCGGGTAGGGCCAGACGTTGCGGTAGAGCGTGTAACCGAGCACGACGGCGCCGGCGAAGGGTATGACGATCTCCCAGCGGCGCACCTTGGCCGGGCCCGAGAAGAACAACAGCTTGATGGCGCCGATCGTGGTGAGCAGGTAGACCACGAGCAGGATGAGGGTGCCGATCGTGCCCGACGTGTCGAAGATGTCAAGTGCGTTCTGCCCGAAGGCGCCGGCATAGACGGCATAGACGGCGACAGAGCCGAGGATGATGGCGATGATGGCCGGTATCGGTGTCTGCCACCGCCGGGACACCCGTGAGAGGGTCGTCCCCGGCTTCGCATCGCGCGCGAGGGAGAACAGCAGCCTCGAGGACCCCACGACGCAGGCAAGGGCGCAGGAGAAGGCGCTCACGACCGTCCCGAAGGTGACCAGGTCGCCGACCCAGGCCGAGAGGTACTGCGATCCGAGGGCGCCGAGAAGGGAGCCGGTGTTGGCGTAGGTCGTCATGTCGGCCGTCGAGGTGCCGAAACCCATCCCCTCGACGGCGGTGACGAAGCGAAATAGACGCCGCCGAACAGGACGGTGCCGACGATGGCGCGGGGGATGTCCCGGCGCGGCCGGGCGGTCTCCTCCCCGAGGGTGGCGGAGGCCTCGAACCCGGCGAAGGAGAGGAAGCCGAAGACCGCCCCCTGGAAGAGCTTGGTGGTGCCGGTGCCGTGCGGGAGGGTGAACACGCTCATCGTGAAGGCGTGCCCGCCGGGGGCGTGGCCGCCGGCGAGCTTGACGAGCACGACCACGCTGACGAGCAGGATCAGGGCGACGGTGGCGCCCTCGAAGCCGAGCAGTGCCCCGGTCGCCCGCCTGACCGGCGAAGAGGCCAGCAGGCCGATCATCACGAGGAAGGCCCCCGCGAGCACGAAGGGCGCCCACGTCGGTGGGGCGGTCCAGATCTTGAGCGTCTGCAGCAGCGAAGTGCCGAAGATGCCGGCGGCGATGGTCGTGGTGACGGCGTAGAACATGTAGGTACCGACGAGGCCCCACCCCGCCACGACGCCCGACCGGGCGCCGAGGGTGGCCCCGACGAAGCCGTACACCGAACCGGCGTGGTGGAAGTGCTGGCACAGCCGGGCAATGCTGTAGGAGACGAGCAGGATCCCGACGGCCGCCACGAGGAAGGACAGCGGTATCGCCCGACCGACGAAGGGCTCGGCGCCCTGGGGGTTGATGTTGGCAGCCATGCTGGGTGCCATCAGCCCCACTGACAGCCCGATCGCCGACCAGATGGTCAGTTTGCCCATGAGACGGGAGTGACCGGATGTGGCTTGGGCCCCCCCGTCGACGCTATTCGACGTCGCCATGGGCGGTATGTTAAACAACTCGGTCGCGTTCGGCTAGTAGCGCTTTTGTCGATCTTCGCAGCTACCCGCGGCGTGCCGCCGCGCGCTACCGGCTACGAGACGCCGGACTTGGAAGACGGGAGGGCGGTCGTGTCCGAATCGGTTCCAGTCGTGCGGGGTGCAGGCCGCAATCTCGTGCCGGTGGCGTCCGTGCTGGTCGAGCAGCTGACCGCCCGGGGGGTCGACGGTATCGCTCTCACCTATGTCGACAACACCGGGATCACCCGGGTCAAGGCCGTGCCCACGGCCCGCCTGGAAGCCGCCACCACCTCGGGCGTGGGCATGTCGCCCGTCTTCGACGTATTCGTCCTCGACGACTCGGTCACCGCGAGCCGCACCTCCACGGGCCCCGTCGGCGACTTGCGGCTGTACCCGGACCTCGCCCGCCTCGTCGAGCTCGCCGCCCAGCCCGGCTGGGCGTGGGCACCCGTGGACCGCCGCGCCCGTTCGGGTGAGGTGCACCCGCTCTGCCACCGCAGCTTCGCCACCCGCATGGTCGCCCAGGCCGCCGAGCAAGGCCTGTCAGCTGCCATGAGCTTCGAAGTGGAATGGGCCCTCGACGCCGGCAGCGATGGCGACTTTCTCCCGGCGACCGTGGGACCCGCCTACGGGATGACCCGGCTCATCGAGCGCTCTGACTACCTGCGCGACCTGCTGCGTGCCCTCGCAGCCGAGGGAATCTCGGTGGAGCAGGTCCATCCGGAGTACGCGGCCGGGCAGTTCGAGGTCTCGGTCGCACCGAATGACCCGGTCGGGGCGGCCGATGACAGCGTCCTCGTCCGCCAGACCCTGCGAGCCGTCGGGTACAACCACAGGCTGCGCACGAGCTTCTCGCCGAGCGTGGTGGCCGGGCACGTGGGCAACGGCGGGCACCTGCACGTGAGCCTCTGGCGGGAGGGCAGCAACCTGTTCGCCGGCGGTCCCGGTCCGCACGGCATCACCGCCGAGGCGGAATCCTTCTCGGCCGGCATCCTCCGTGAGCTGCCGGCGCTTTTGGTCATCGGCGCTCCGAGTGTCGCCAGCTACCTCCGCCTCATCCCCCAGCACTGGGCGGGTGCGTTCCAGACCTGGGGCCTGGAGAATCGGGAGACAGCCCTCCGGCTCGTGACGGGCACGGCAGGCCACGAGTCCCGCAGCGCCAACCTCGAGGTGAAGTGCTTCGACCTGAGCGCCAACCCCTACATCGTGGTCGGAGCCGTGCTGGCCGCCGGGCTCGCCGGCATCCGGGACAGCCTGACGTTGCCTCCCGAGATCGTGGTGGACCCGGCGACGCTCTCACCCGCCGAGCTGGCAGCAGCCGGCGCCGCGCAGCTGCCGACGAGCCTGCCGGATGCGCTGGAGCGCTACGCAGCCAGCACCGTGCTGGCCGAGGCGCTCGGCGACCCCTTGCACGAGACGATCGCGGCCGTCCGGCGGGCCGAGCTCGCCCTCTTCGCCGACTGCAGCCCGGAGGAGGTCGCCGCAGCCACCCGGTGGCGGCACTGATGGCGAGCGAGTCCGCCCGCCGGGCCGCAGAAGCCGCCCCGCTCGTCGACCACCACGTCCACAGCGTGGTGCGCGAGGTGGGAGACCGCACGACGCTGGAGCGCTTTCTCACCGAGTCGGGCCTGCCCGCCACTGCGGGGCACAGCTACTTCGACTCGTTCCTCGGTGCCGCCCTGTTGCGCACGTGCGCGCCCGCCCTCGGGCTTGCGCCCACGGTAGGCCCCGATGAGTATCTGGCCAGGCGCAAGGAGGTGGGGGGCGAAGGGGCCAACCGCCGGCTGCTCCGCGCCGCCGGGGTGGCCGAGTTGCTGGTCGACCACGGTTACTGCGGCGACGACCTCGTCGACCTACCCGAGCTCGCCGAGCTGGCCGGGACGCCCGTTCGACGCATCGCCCGGCTGGAGCAGGTGGCAGAAACCGTGGCGGCTGACGGAGTCGGCGCCGCCTCCTTCGCGGAGGCGTTCGCTGAGCGCCTCAACGCCGAGCTGTCCGGCCCGGATGCTGCCGTCGGCTGCAAGTCGGTGCTGGCCTACCGGCACGGTCTCGATGTGGATCCCGCCGAGCCCGGGCCCGCTCAAGTTCGGGAAGCCGCGGCAGAATGGCTGGCGGAGGCCGGCGAGTCCGGGAGTCTCCGGGTCTCCCACCCGGTGCTGCTTCGCCACTTCGTATGGACCGGCTTGCGAGCGGGCGTCCCCCTGCAGTTCCACACCGGGTACGGAGACCCCGACCTCGAGCTGCACCGCTCGGACCCGTCATTGCTCACGGGCCTGATCCGGCGAGCCGCCTCGCTCGACACGCCGATCATGCTCTTGCACTGCTACCCCTACCATCGGCAGGCCGCCTACCTCGCCGGGGTCTACCCACACGTCTACTTCGACATCGGACTGGCGATCAACTATGTCGGCTACCGAGCAACGGCCGTCCTGGCCGAGGCGCTCGAGTCCGTCCCCTTCCACAAGATGCTCTACTCCTCCGATGCGTTCGGGTTGGCCGAGCTGCACCTGCTGGCCGCTGTCGCCTTCCGCCGCGCGCTGGCCGAGGTGCTCGACCCGCTGCTGTCGAGGGAGGGCCGAGGCGAGCACGAGGTGGCCAGGGCTGCCGCCATGATCGGTGCCGGCAACGCCCGGCGCGTCTACGGCCTGACCGCCGAGACGTAGCCCGGCCCAGACGCCGTGGTCCCTCGGGTGCGCCAGGCGACAGCACTGTCACAATCGTTTCAGAGCCATTGGTTTCAGACGGTTTTGTATCAGAGGTAACATTGCCTGCATTCGGCGGCCGCACGTCCGGGACGCGCAAGGGAGGACCCCGTGTGCCGCTTGATGGCCTATGTGTCAGCGACCGGGGCGACCATCGAAGACCTCCTCGGCCCTCGCGAGTTCGCCGGTTTCCGAGACCTCTCGCGCCTGCATCGCGACGGCTGGGGCATGGCCTGGCTCACCGGCGCAGACGAGCCGCCCCTGCCCGACGTCGGGCGGATCACGCTGAGGGACGGCCGGCTGCGGGCGACGCGTTCGATCCTGCCCGCCTACGAGGACTCCGCCTTCGGCGCCCTCGCCGGGTGGCGCCTCGGCGAAGCGGGTCTCCTCCACCTGCGCTGGGCAACCAGCGGCTTGGCGGTGACCGAGTCCAACACCCACCCGTTTCTCACGAGGGGATGGGCATTCGCCCACCAGGGGAGCATTCCCTCGTCGGACCTCCTCGACAGCCTCTTGGCGCCTGTGTGGTCGGCCAGACGCGAGGGGACGACCGACAGCGAGCGGTACTTCCTCTACCTGCTGCAATGCATCGAGACGGAGGGGGGCCTCGTAGCAGGTGCTCAACACGCCGTGACCGAGATCATCGAGCGGTGCGGGCCCGCCAGTCTCAATGCCGTCCTCCTGTCCCCGTCATCGCTGCTCGTGGTGCACGGCCTCGCCGGCCTCGAGCCACCGCGCGAGGACATCTTGTCGGCGGTCGCCACACCGGAAGACGTGCCCCTCGATCATCTGGAGGGGTACTTCCGCCTCCGTTACCGCCGGCGAGACGGAGATCTCGTCGTCACCTCCTCCGGACTCGCCGCCGAGGGCTGGCAGGCGCTCCCCGACGAGTCGATCCTGCATGTCGAGCTTGGCACGCGCGCCACGTCGTTGCATGCCTTCGAGGGTTCACCCATGCCGATGCCTGACGCCGGGCTGGCCGGCCGGCGCACTTGAGCCCTCTCCCGCGACGAGACGAGACGACGGCGAGAGGCACGCCGGTCCTCCACCTGCTGCGGCGCTCGATGCCTGAACTGACACCGGCCCAACGCCGGGTCGCCCGGCAGCTGTTG
>DASPSK010000504.1:0-2820 GCA_035623975.1 Acidimicrobiales bacterium
CAAGGCGAGCCGCCAGCTGTTGGAGCGACAGCGCCCGCAGCCGAGCCGCGGCCAGCTCGATCGCGAGCGGCAGCCCGTCGAGGCGTCGACACACCTGCGCCACGGTCGCACGTTCGGCTTCGGCCAGCTGGAACGACGGCACGGCGGCCACAGCGCGGGCGACGAACAGCTGGACAGCGTCTGACAGCGCCGCGATCGCGGGGTCATCTGGGACCGAGAGGGGTGGGGTATGCATCTCGTGCTCACCGCGCACGCCCAGAAATTCCCGGCTGGTGGCGAGGATGTGCAGTTCGCCACATGAGCGAAGAAAGCGCTCGCAGAAAGCGGCGACATCGTCGATCAGATGCTCGCAGTTGTCCAGGATCAGCAGAAGTTGGCGGTCTTTCAGCCACGCCTGCAGGGTGTCGGCAATGTCTTCACCCGCTTTGTCGCTGACTCGCAGGACCTGGGCAACGGTTTCGGCCAGGCGCTTGCCGTTCTCGAGACTGGCGAGCGAGACGAGCCAGACACCTGCGGGAAACCCCGACAGCAATGATGAGGCCGCCTCCAGGGCGAGTCTCGTCTTGCCGCTCCCACCGGCACCCGTCAAGGTGACGAGGCGGTTGCCGGCGAGGGCTTCAGCGATCTCAGCAAGCTCCATGTGACGGCCGACGAAGGAGTCGACCGGCGCCGGGAGGTTGTTGGGAAGGCCAGAGAGCGTTCGTGGCGGTGAGAACGACTCCTGGAGATCGGCTGCACGGAGCTGCAACAGGTGGAGCTCGCCCACATCTCTGAGCCGGTGGCGTCCGAGATCTGTGGTGTCAGGGTCTCCGGCGATGCGCGCCGTTTCCTCGGTGATGATCACCTGTCCTCCGTGGGCCGCCGCCGCCACCCGCGCGGCGACGTGGACCGCCATGCCGACGTAATCGCCGGCGACGAGCTCGACCTCGCCCGAGTGGATGCCCATGCGAACCCGCAGCGAGACGTCAGGGGGCCAGGTCTCCTTCGAGATGGCGCGCTGCCCGGCGAGAGCAGCCGCCACCGCCGCCGACGGCTTTTCGAAAGCCACGCAGAGCGAGTCACCCTCGCCGCCGAAGACCACGCCACCATGGGCAGCACAGGCTTCGGTGAGAAGGTCGCGATGACGCAGGAGAACGTCTCCGTACCGGTTGCCGAGGCGGTCCAGTAGCGCCGTCGACTGTTCGATGTCAGTGAACAGGAACGTCACGGTGCCCCGAGGGAGGGGCGCCGTCTGGCTCATTTTCCCGGCGGGAGCCAGAACTCCAGCTGAATGTTGTCCGGATCACGAAACACGATCACCGAACCGATTGGAGTCACGGCTATCGGCGTGAACGGGGCTCCCATCTCGCTCAGCCGCTCTTCCCAAGCCTCGAGCTCAGCTCGCGACGACACGGCGAAAGCGAAGTGGTCCATTCCGGTACGAAACTCGTCGAAGGGTCCCCCCTCTCGGCCGTGGTACTGGCGCACGCCCACGACCCAGCCCGACTCCGGATGGGCCAGGACCCGGAAGCGCACCGTCTCGTCGTCGCCGTCCAGCACGACCTGCATGCCAAGCAGGTCCTCGTACCATCGGGCGCTACGGTCGGCGTCGCTGACGGTGAAGGCAACATGGTGCCCTCCGGTGATCGTCGGCATACTCGACCTCCTGCTCGATCATGCGCGTCTCGACAGTATGGTCCTGCGCGACTGGCCGCGGCGAGGGGTTCTCTCTTAGAGTCGAGCCGTCGTCGAAGGCGAGAGGCGGCCACTCGAGGTCTCCGATTCCGAACGGCGGTACTGGTGCGGGTCCCCGGTCTCTGGATGCATCGCCCGGAGCGGTCGGCCGCCTTACAGAGCGAGGTGTAGGCGAAGCGCCTCCTCGAGTGCCGACAGCAGATCGGCGGGCAGAGAGCCGATCCGCTGGCCCACTCGTTCGACCGCGACGAGAGCTCAGGCGCTGATGGCGCAGCGGTTAGGGCCGACCTCGAGAGCGCGCAGCTCTTCAGGGGCAAGGGTGGAGTTGCCCTGGTTCGCCTTCACGATCGCCGCGTAGTTCGGCGGGCGCGCCGGCACAGCGCTCGCCGCCCACGATACGAACTCGTCCTCGCCGACCGACAGCATCCAGAGCCGCTCGCGCAGCGAGCCGAGCGGCGCGCCCAAGACCTTGTCGGCATGGATCTCCACTCCGTCGCCATAGTGGGACGGAAGAACAAGGGCCGAGTCGGGCAGTTGAAGGACCCGCTCGTGGAGGGTGTGATAGAGGGCGTGGGCGAACTCCTCCGCCTTCTCGTACAGGTCAGGGCGTCCGACGCTCTCGAGGAACAGGGTGTCACCGGAGAAGATGGCCGCTTCTCCGAGCAGGTACGAGGTCGACCCCATCGTGTGTCCGGGAGTGTGAATCGCCGAGATCGTAAGGGTCACATCGTCGGAGAGCGGGATCCCGATCCCATCCGCCAGCGGGGCGTAGGCAAACTGGAAGGGGTCTCCGGAGTTGAGGACAAGGTCCACGCCCGTCGCCTCCGCCAAGGCGCGGGCGCCGCTCACGTGGTCGGCGTGCAGGTGTGTGTCGAAGATGTGGCTGATCGTCCAGCCGTGTGTGTCGGCGATGGCGAGATACCTAGAGATGTCGGCGGACGGGTCGATGACAGCAGCGGCATCACCCGCTCCGATGACATAGGAGAGGCAGCCCTTCCCGCGGCGACGGACCTGTACGACGGTCGCCCCGCCGACTTCGATGGATGCGTGGTCGTAGGCAGCTGCCCAGGCCCCCATGCCGCCGGCCAACACGACGGCAACGATGCCCGCGTCGGCGAGCCTCTCGACGGCTCGGGCTGCACGTAC
>DASPSK010000508.1:0-2559 GCA_035623975.1 Acidimicrobiales bacterium
TCGGCGAAGACCGTCGTTGGCTTCCGCACGCTCGGCGGGGTGTAGGGCACGCTCAGCATCGCCAGCGCCGAGAAGAGATCCGGTCGGAGCAGGGCAGAGGTCCAGGCGATCGGTGCCCCCCAATCGTGCCCAACGGCCACGACCTCGTCGGCCCCAAGGGCTTCGGCGATGCGAACGTTGTCGGCGACGAGGCGTCCCATGGAGTACTCCTCGACCGCTTCTGGCCGCGACGACCGGCCATAGCCACGTACGTCGATGGCGACCGCCCGGTAGCCGGCCGCCGCCAGCGCTGGGACCTGATGACGCCAGGAGTGAGACGTCTCGGGGTAGCCGTGAATGAGGAGGACGACGGGGCCGGTCCCCTGCTCGAGGGCGTGGATGGTGATGCCGTCGTGCTCGAAATCGCGCTCGAGAGCCGTTGGGCTCATGGCCTCCCCTGTCGTCGCCGGTGCGAGCTTCTCACCTCGACGAGTACTTCTGCCCGGCGAGTGAGCATCTCGAGCAGGGTGGCGTGCAGTTGATCCTCGATCACCGGGCTAGGGCTCGGCTGTGACGCTCACGAGGTTGGTCGGTTCGGCGGTCGTGTCCGCCTCGGCGGCGTCGTGGTAGACGAACTTTCCCCCCCGCAGCCACGACGCCCCGGCCGCCACGAGGCAAGCGATGATGGAGAAGTCGAAGGCTTCGTGCAGCCCATGGTGAAACGGCCCGCTGATGAGCGAAGGGAAGAACTTCCGCCCGGTGAGGATGCCTCGCTGGACTGCGCTGAGATGGGCGAGCACGCCCGCGCCGAGCAGGTGACGCACCGGGCTGTACCCGAGAAACGCCGCGAACAGGGTCGACACCGGCGGCAGTCCGGCTGCTCGGTGGGCGGCCGCGGCGGGCACGCCGTGGGCGACGAGGCCGTCATAGAGGGTGGAAGGGAGCGTGGCCGAAAGGCCGACGATCATGAGGGTGAAGAAGATGCCGATGGACAAGACCTGCCCGGAGTTCTGGAACGTCGAGTTCATGCCCGAGCCCACCCCGCGGTGCTGGGGCGGGAGGCTGTTCATCACCCCGGCTCTATTGGGAGCGGCGAAGGCGCCCATCGACAGCCCGTTCAAGAGCAGGAGGCTGGCGAAGACTGGGTAGCCGAAGTCGACGGGAAGCAACTCGAGCAAGGCGAACGAGAGGGCGGCGACGAGCATGCCCCCGGTGGCGAAGGGCCGGGATCCGAAGTGGTCGGAGAGATAGCCGGAGACAGGCCCGGCGATGAGGAAACCTGCCGTCAGCGGCAGCATGTAGATACCTGCCCACAAGGGCGTGCGGGCGAAGTCGTAGCCATGCAGCGGCAGCCATATCCCCTGCAGCCAGATGATGAGCATGAACATGAGGCCGCCCCGCCCGACGGAGGCCAGCCCGCTCGAGAGGCTGCCGGCGGTGAAGGCGCGGATGCGGAACAAGGCCAGCCGGAACATCGGGTCGGGTGAATGGACCTCGATGAAGCAGAAGATCCCGAGAAGCCCGACGCCCGACCCGAGGAACGAGAGCACCATCGGGCTCGTCCAACCCATGGTGCTGTGCCCGTAGGGCTGGATCCCGTAAGTGATCCCCGCCATCACGGCGACAAGCCCGACGGCGAAGGTCAAGTTGCCCGGCCAGTCTATGTGGGTGTCCCGCTTGCGAGGGAGCTCGCGCAGCTTCTTGTATGCCCATACGGTGCCGAACATGCCGATCGGTACCGAGACGAGGAAGATGAGCCTCCATTGGATGGGACCGAGGAGGCCGCCGAGGACGAGGCCGATAAAAGAGCCGCTGATGCCGGCGACCTGGTTGATGCCGAGCGCCATCCCGCGCTGATGCTCCGGGAAGGCGTCGGTGAGGATGGCGGCTGAATTGGCGATGAGCATCGCCGCCCCAACCCCCTGGAAGACGCGCATCACGACGAGGTAGATGGCGGCGCTGGTGCCCGACATCCACGTGACGGTCAACAGCAGGGAGAAGAACGTGTAGACGGCGAAGCCCATGTTGTAGATGCGGACCCGACCGAACATGTCGCCGAGGCGCCCGAGGCTGACGACGAGCACGCTCGTGACGACCATGAAGCTGAGGATCATCCAGAGCAGGTAGAAGCTGTTGCCCGGGAGCAAGGGGTCGATCCGGATGCCTCGAAAGACGTCCGGGAGGGCGATGAGCATGATCGAGGTGTCGATCGTGGCCATGAGCACACCCAGCGTCGTGTTCGACAGGACGACCCATTTGTAACGGTCGGGGCTCGAGCTCATCTCGGGTCATCGTACGGCCCTCGCCTCGGCTCGTGGGCGCCGTGAGACCGAGTCATCGCAGCTCCCAGGCCTGATGGGGTGGTTGTCCGAGCCCGTGGCCTGCGCTCCGCCCGCTCGGCGGCGGTGACCCGAGATGCGCGGGCGGCTGGGAGGGCCGCCGCTTGATGGCCGTCGGAGCCCCTGCATCTTGCGTACGCTCGGGAGCGCGAACAACCAGGCGGGGCCCGTAGCTCAGTGGTTAGAGCAGAGGACTCATAATCCTTCGGTCGCAGGTTCGATCCCTGCCGGGCCCACCCTT
>DASPSK010000509.1:0-2049 GCA_035623975.1 Acidimicrobiales bacterium
TGGAAGCGGGGGGCACGCTCGATGACCCCGAAGGTGACGGCCTCGCTGAAGGCGCCCGCCACGGCGCTCGCGAGCGCCCCACCGCCGACCTGGACGACGACGTGGTCGAGGGGTGCCTCGCTCGCCGCAAGGTGCGTGGCCATCTCGTAGCCGAGCGTCTCGCCACCCTCGATGGCGAGGCCGTTCTCGTTCCCCTGGCAGGTGAACGGGAGCGCACCCTCGGCGATGGCCGCCCGCATGCGGTGGTAGGTGGGGTCACCCGTCACGCCCGCCTCGCGGGGGCACACCGTGATACGGGCCCCGAGCGCCGAGAGCCGCCGCACGACGGCCGGGTCGGCGTCGGTCGGCACGAACACGAGCAGCTCCCGCTTGCCGGCTGCGGCCACGACGGCGGCCGCGAGGGCGGCGTTGCCGCAGCTCGCGATCGCGAGCGGGCGACGCTCGCTCACCGCCACGAGTCCGAGCCGTTCCACCACCTCGAGGTGGACGAGCAGGCCGAAGAGGTGACGACCCTTGTGGGAGCCGGCGACGTTACCGGTCTCGTCCTTCACGTAGAGGGGGCCGAGCACGCCCGCAGCTTCACCGAGGGGACCCTCGAGCCCGAAGGGCGTCGTCACGAACCCATGGCCGTCGACTTCGGCCACGGCGTCGTCGAGCTGCCGCACGAGGTCGACGAAGGCCTCGTCGCCGAGCCCGCCGGCGACGGCGAGGTGCTGGGCGTGCAGGAGCGACCGGAACCGCACGAACGGGTTCGGCTCGTCGTCGACGACCGGCGGGAACTCCAACGCCTCGGCGTCGAGCACCCTGCGCAGGACGTGATCGCCGCCATCGCCGGCCCGCGGGCAGGTGAACGGGTAGGGCTCGAAGGGCTCGAGGACCGTGCCGCAACCGCGGCAGACCATCATGCTCGGCAGGGGCGTGTGCCGCAGGTTCACAGCTGCGCCAGCACGCCCGTGCGGGCGTTGAACTCTTCGATCATCTCGTCCCAGACTCCCACGATCGGGCGGATCCCCTCCCAGAAACCCGCCTCGTGCCGCGACTTGAATTCGTCCACGGGCACCCCTTGCTGCTCCACCCAGGTGAAGTAGCCGAGGTTGAAGATGCGCTCGCGCTCGGCTCGAGTCAGCTCGAGGAGGTTGTCGGTCGAAAGACCTTGGAGATGCTGGCCGAAGATCTCGCCGGCCTCCACCTCGTCGAAACCGTCGGGGTACTGCTTGGCACTTGCGAGCTGGCGCTCGCTCTCGTACATCGCCGCCCCGTCCGTGGCGACCGTCGTGACGACGTCGTTAGGCCCGAGTCCTTCGTACTTGGCGAGCTTGATCGCCGCCAGCACGTTGCAGATGCTCGAGAGCCCGAACGAGTCGAGCGCCTCGAGCGTCGCCTCCGGCACGTGGCGCCGACCGGCCAGGTAGCGGCGCCCCGTCTCGGTGTTGAAGAGGATGTTGAGGCGGTCCGTTGCCTGGTCCGACACCGCCACGACGAAGTCGGTGTTCATGACGTTGTGGATGAGCGGGATGTGCTTGTCGCCGATCCCCTGGATGTTGTGCTCGCCGAAGCCGTTGTTCAACATGGTGGGGCACTCGAGCGCCTCGACGGCGACGATGGCGGAGCCGAAGCGTTCCTTCAGGTAGTCGCCGGCGGCGATCGTTCCGGCCGACCCCGTGGCCGAGACGAAAGCCCTCAGCCGAAGCGCCTCGCCGCCCTCGGCGACCATCGAGGTGAAAATTTGCTCGATGGCTCTCCCGGTGGCGTGATAGTGGACGAGGTGGTTGCCGAATTCGGAGAACTGATTGAAGATCACATTGTCGCTGTCGGCCGCCAAAGCGTTGCATTCGTCGTAGATCTCCTTGACGTTGCTCTCCGTGCCGGGGGTACGCACGATGTCGGACGGCTCTGTCACCCAGGCCTCGAGCCAGTCGAAGCGCTCGCGGCTCATGCCCTCCGGCAGCACGGCGACGCCACGACAGCCCATCAGCTTCGAGATGGCGACTCCCCCCCGGCAGTAGTTGCCTGTCGACGGCCAGATGGCGCGGTTCCGAGTCGGGTCGA
>DASPSK010000511.1:0-4858 GCA_035623975.1 Acidimicrobiales bacterium
ATCGTCAACTACCGCCAGATCCAGCTCGACAAGCTGAGGAACGTGGAGGTGCACACCTCGAGCCGCCTCGACGCCCGCCAAGTGCTCGAGTACGGCGCCGAGATTGTGGTGGTCGCGGCCGGATGCCACTGGGCGACGAACGGCCTGAACTCGGCAACGCACGACACGATCCCGGGGGCGGACACCCTCTCGCAGGCATGGCAGCTCACGCCCGAAGACGTCGCCCTCGGCCGCAAGGAGATCGGCCACCGCGTGCTCATCCTCGACAACGAGGCCTACTTCATGGGCGTCACGCTGGCGCAGAAACTCGCCGGCGAGGGCCACGAAGTCTGGCTCCTCACCCAGCGCGGTGACATCGCCAAGTACATGGACTACACGCTCGAGGCTCCCATGATGCACCGCGAGCTCCACCGGCTCAGGGTGCACATCCACACCGAGACCATGATCGAGGAGCTCGACGATGGCAGGGTCGACGCCTACAACGTCTGGGACCCCTCGCACAAGGAGCATTTCGAGGTGGACTCGGTCGTGCTCTGCACGGCTCGGTTGTCGAACGACGAGCTCTACCACGAGCTCAGGGCGGACGAGGCTGCCCTCGAGAGCAATGGCGTCGAGGCCGTCTACCTCATCGGCGATGCCGCCGCCCCGCGCATGATCGTCGACTGCATCTTCGACGGCCACCGCCTCGCCCGCGAGATCGACAGCCCCAACCCGGCCCTGCCTCTGCCCTTCATCCGGGAGCGCAGGCTGTGGGGGAGCGTGGACAACAAGACCTACGAGACCCAGCTGCTCGCCAACTCCGACATGGAGCCGATGCCCGGCTGAGTCCGGCGACGACCGATATTTGGGCCCTGCAGGCCGGGGGCGGCGGGGGCGGCCTGCAGGTCAGCCGGCCGTGGGCTCCGGCGTGCCGGCGCCGGCGGCCGCCTCCAGGCCGAGCGACTCGAGGCCGAGCGACTCGAGCACGAGCTCGGTCAGCTCCCGGAGCTCGAGGGCGCCTTCGTGCCCGGAGGTCTTGATGGCGTCTGAGTACATCGTCACATCCTTCGGGCAGGCGACGACGAAGTAGTCGAGCTGCCCGAGCGCCGTCGCCTCGTCGATGCGCTGCTCGCTCGTGCGTCGCCCGCCTTCCGGGCGCACCTCCTTCATCCAGATGCGGCCGCCCCCGGCACCGCAGCAGAGGGAGTTGTCGCGGTTGCGGGGCATCTCGACGAGCTCGGTGCCGATGGCTTCGAGTATCCGCCTCGGGGCGTCGTAGACACCGTTGTAGCGCCCGAGCATGCACGGGTCGTGGTACGTGACGCGATAGCCAAGCCGCTTGACGGGCACGAGCCGGCCCGACTCGAGCAGCTCGAGGAGCAGCTCGGTGTGGTGCACGACCGTCCAGCTCCCGCCGAAGGCCGGGTACTCGTTCTTCAACGTGTGGAAGCTGTGCGGGTCGGAGGAGACGATCCGCTCGAACTCGCAAGCGGAGATCGCCGCCACGTTGAGCTCGGCGAGCGTGGCGTAGAGGCCTTCCTCGCCCGCCCGGCGGACGTCGCAGCCGGCCGTCCGCTCGGCGTCGAAGAGGATGGCGAAGTCGACGCCGGCGTGCTCGAGGATGCGGGCGAGGGCGCGGGACACCTTCTGGCTGCGAGGGTCGAAAGAGGCGTAGTCGCCCACGAACCACAGCAGCTCGGCGGGCTCCTTGCGGGCGTCCTTCACGTCGAAACCGAGGCCTTCGGTCCACTTCGCCCGCTTCCGCTTCGGCTCGCCGAAGGAATTGCCCGCCTTGTGGATCGTCTCGAAGGTCGTCTGCAGGAGGGGGTCCATCTCGCCTTGTTCGACGAGCCGGCGGCGGAACTGGTTGATGATGGGAACGTGCTCGATGCCCACGGGGCAGATCTCCACACATGCCATGCACTGCGTACAGGCCCAGATGGAGGCCGCACGGACGGGAGCGCCGAGGACGACGACCCCGTCGGCCGGAGGCCGCAGGGCGCTGGCAACCCCGAGGGCGGCGTGCGCCCCGAGGGAGGCTTCGGCCGCCTCGCGCAGATCCAAGATGAGATCCCGGGGCGAGAGCGGGTGACCGGCGGCGGCCGCCGGACAGGCGGCCGTGCACTTGCCGCACTTGGTGCAGGCGTCGAGCGAGAGGAGGTGGCGCCAGGTCAAGTCGGTCACGGCGGCGTAGCCGACCTCCTCGGGGGCGGCGTCGGCCGGCAGCTCGGCGAGGCGCTTGCCGGCAGACGGGTCGCGTACGGTGACGTTGGCAGGGCTCGCCAGCATGTGGACGGCTTTTGTGAAAGGGATGGAAGCGACAAATCCGAGAGCGACGAGGCCGTGGAACCACCAGGTGATGTGGTGGGCCAGCTCGGCCGAGGACCCCCGCAGGCCCATCGCCCGGAACCATTTCATGAGGACCCAGCCGACCGGTGACCAATCGGCGAAATGCTGATCCGACTGGGCGAGCCAGAACCCTTCCAGCAGGAAGCCTGTGAGAGCGAGAAACCCGAGGGTGCCGAGGAACACCCAGTCACCCGCCCGGTAGAGACGGCGGTCGTACTCGGCGGCCGCCCGGTCGGGCCGGCGGTAGTCGAGGCGGCCTGGGCGCCGGATGCCTCGGTTGACGGCCATGAGGGCGAGACCGCTGAGCAACAGGACACCGGCAAGGTCGAGCGCCAGCTTGTAGGCGAGGTAGAAACCGCCCTGCCAGAAATTCCAGTGGAAGACCGGTTGGGTGAAGTCCGTGTCGATCCCGAGGATGGTCGTCCCGAGGAACAGCGTGAGAAAGCCGTAGAAGAGGAAGAGGTGGCCGAGCCCGGCGAGCCGGTCTCGGCGGCGGATCCATCGGTGGGAGAAGACGATGCCCGCCATCGTGGCGAGTCGCGAGGTCAGCTCCCGCGCCGACAGAGCTTCGCCGAGGCGGCCGGAGCGGTACTTCGCCAGGAGGCGGGAGACTCCCCACACGAAGACCGCCGTGGAAACGACGATGAGACCGTACCAGAGGACGATCTCTGGGCGCGAGAGACCGTCGAAGACGGTGCGGGTCTCAGCCACAGCGGATCGGTCGAGTCGCCGCCCCCGGACGGGACCGGCTCAGTAGAGCTTCTCGAGCTCGTCGGCGACGTCGAAGAGGTCGACCACGGCGCCGTAGTGGGCGACGCCGAAGATGGCCGCCTCCGGGTCGGTGTTGACGGCGATGATCGTGCCGCTCGCCTTCATGCCGGCGAGATGCTGCACCGCACCGGAGATGCCGAAAGCGAGGTAAACCTTCGGCTTCACCGTCTTGCCGGACTGGCCGACCTGGCGGGCGGACGGCATCCAACCTGAGTCGACGATGGGACGGGAGACCGAGAGGGTGGCCCCCATCTTCTCGGCGAGGCGCAAGAAGCGCTCGATGTTCTCCTTGTCGCCGATGCCGCGGCCGATCGACAGGAGGAAGTCGGCGGCGGTGATGTCCACGTCGCCGACCGGCGCCTCCACAAAGCGCACGTGACGCGCTCGGGGGGCTCTGGTGGCCACGGTGAGCTCGCTCCTCGACGCCGCGCCGGGGCGCTCAGCCGGCGGCCAGACGGTCGGGCGCAGCAACAACAGCGCCGGCACGCCTGCGGGCAGCTCGACCTCGGCGTGCACCTTGGCGCCGTAGAAGGATCTCCGGGCGACGAGGCTGCCCTCCTCGATCGAGAACCCGAAGACGTCGCTCGCGAACCCGAGACCGAGCTTGGCGGCCACCGCCGGCGCGTACCCCATGCTGTTCACCGTGAAGCCGAGGACGACGACCTCGGGTTGCCGGTCGGCGATGAGGGCCTCGAGGGCGTCCTGGTAGACGTCGTTCTCGAATTCGTCCCCGCCGGCGCTCACGGCGACGACCTCGTCGACTCCCTCGAGGTCGACTCCGTCGGCGAGCACCGCCGGGTTGGCGGCGATGACGGCGACGCTCACCGGGCGCGGCAGCTCCTGCGCCGCTGTCACGAGCTCGCGGGTGACGTCGCGCAGGCGGCCGCCGAGGTGCTCGGCGACGACGAGCGTCCCGCTCATGACAGTCTCCCCTTCACGAGCTCGGCGATGCGGACGGCGACGGCGGCGGGGTCGTCGCCGAGCAGCTCTGCGCCCGCGCCGCGCGCGGGCACGTACATCCGGCGAACGCGGTACGCGCCCGGCTGGCCGCCTGCGAGTTCGGCCACCTCGATCTCCTTGTCCCTCGCCTGCTTGATCGCCCGCAAGGTGGCATAGCGGGGCTCGTTGATACCCGTCTGGATCGTGAGGAGGGCGGGGAGGTCGATCTCGACGACGTCGAGGAGGCCGCCCTCGAGCTCGCGGTGCACGAGGGCCCGTCGTGAGGCGGCGTCGTACTCGAGCTTGATGACGACGGCCACCCTGGCGAGCTCCAGCAGCTCGGCGAGCATGACGCCCGTGGCGGCCTGCACCGAATCGCTCGACTGCACGCCGCAGAACACGAGGTCGGGGCTCTCCCTGCGAGCGACGGCAGCGAGTCCGCGGGCGACGGTGAGCGGGTCGCTCTCGTCGAGGACCTCCGCCTCGATGCGGATGGCACGGTCGGCGCCCATGGCGAGACAGCGGCGGAGGGCCTCTTCGGCTTCCTCGGCCCCGACGGAGACGACGACGACCTCGCCCTCGCCCTCCCCGAGCGACTCCTTCACGCGCAGCGCCTCCTCGACGGCCGCCACGTCCCACTCGTTGAGCGCCCGTTCGACGTAATCGGGGTCGACGTCACGCTCGTCGTCGGTGAATTCGACCTCGTCGCCCAGCACCGCTACCTGCTTCACGCAGACGACAACCTTCAACGGCTCGCACCTCCGACTGTCGAGGGACCCACGACAACGCCTTTCAACCGTCTGCAGGCGGGTCGCCCAGG
>DASPSK010000512.1:0-3060 GCA_035623975.1 Acidimicrobiales bacterium
CCCGAGCGGTGTGGGCGTGAGAACTGACCCCGACGGCCGGCTCGTCGACGCAGAGGGCTCAGTGGTCCCCAACACGGTGTGCGTGGGCGCCATCCGCCAAGGGGAGCTATGGGAGAGCACGGCCATCCCTGAGATCCGCACCCAGGCTTCGGCCACCGCCGACCTCCTCGCGACCGCCCGGCCGAGTCCGCAGACGCGACCCTTCGTCGCGCCCGCACCTGTAGCTCGCCTGTCGTCTGCCGAGGCGGCATATTCCGCTGGCGTGCGCCGATTGCTCGACGTACAGCAGGGCGCATCGTGGGCGTTCACCGCTGCGGTTGCCGCTGATCCCGTCCACGCCCGAGCCCACGCCGCACTGGCGCTGGTCGCGACCGAGCGTCCCGACCGTGCCGGCGGACCTGCGGCGGTTGCAGGACATCTTGCCCGTGCGCGGGCAGCGGCCACATCGCTGCGGACGAGCGCCGAGGACAAGAGCCATGTCGAAGCGGTTGCGGAGTGGTGCGAGCGAGGCAGCCGGGCGGGCACCGCCGCACTCGTCGCTCATCTCGAACGGTTTCCCGACGACGCCCTCGCCCTCATAGTGCTCGCCCCCTCGATCGCGTTCGCCGGGGCGGGCGACGCCCTGCCCGATGCGTGGGGATACGTCGACGGTTTCGCCGACGTCCACGGCGAGGCCCCGTGGTACCTGGGTCTGCTGGCGTTCGGGCGCACCGAGCAGGCGCGCTTCTTCGAGGCCGCCGACCTCGCGGAGGCAGCGCTCGACTTGGAGCCCGGCAACGGGAACGCCGCCCACGCGCTCGCCCACGTTCACTACGAGACCGATGCACACATCGCCGGCCTGCGATGGCTGATCGACTGGATCGCATCGGCGGGGCGGACGCAACGCTACCGGCCGCACTTCCATTGGCACGCCGCGCTGCACGAGCTGGCGATAGGCGACACGGCGAGCGCCGCTCGTCTCTACGCCGACCACCTGGCGCCACCGCGCTCGACGGGTGTGCGATGTCTCGTCGACGCCGGCTCCCTCGCCTGGCGTGCACGGCTCCATCCTGACTGGGTGACACCCCCCGATCCGCTTCCGATCCTGGCGGAGGTCGGTGAACTGGCGACAGCCCCGAAGACGGCGTTCATCGCCTTTCATGCACTTCTCGTGCACGCTGCCAACGACGACGTCGCTGCCATCCGGGCACTCGACGTTCCGGACCTCACCGACTCCCAGGCTTCAACCCTCGCGTCCGTGCAGGAGGGGTTGGCGTCGCTTCTCGAGGAGCGACCGCGCCGAGCGCTCGATCACCTCCTCGAGGCTCTCCCCGGACTTCCCGGATTGGGCGGCAGCCGGGCGCAACAAGAGGTCGTGCTCGAGACGGCGTTCGCTGCGATGCTCCGCCTCGGCGCACCGGGACAGGCCGCCCGTCTGCTCTCGCGACATCGTGCGGGGGTAGAGGCCTACCAAGTCCGCCGCGACGCCGTCGGCTGACCTGCCCCGGAACGTGCACAATGGATTGCTCCACCGAGCAAAGGGGAGGGCATCGAGTGGCAGGGAAGGCGAAGACGGTTGCAGAGCTGGTCGCTGCGGCGAAGCAGGGAATCGAGAACCTGACGGTCGAAGAGGTTGCGTCGGAGCTCGAAGAGGGGAACGCTGTATTGGTCGACATACGGGAGAGCGAGGAGCGCATACAGAACGGCTTCATTCCGGGAGCGGTGCATCTCCCCCGGGGAATGCTGGAGTTCTACGCCGATCCGGCGAGTCCCTCTTATCGGAGCGAGATCGCGCCTGACAAACGCGTAATCCTGCACTGCGCCGCCGGGGCGCGATCCGCGCTGGGCGTCCGCGCTCTTCAGGAACTCGGCTACACAAACGTCGCGCACCTCGAAGGCGGCTTCCGCGCGTGGGCCACCGGAGGCCAGCCCGTGGAAAAGGAACGGTTGGGTATGTAGCGGCGGCGCCCCGTTAGGACCAACCGAACCCAGACGCACCATCGCGCGTGGGTCTCGGATACCTCACCACTGGATCTGTATCACTTTTCAATGCGAGGTCGGGGCTGCGGGTCTTCGAGGGCACACGCCTGTCATGCGACGAAGGCGCGTCGGGGTCCGCTGAGCCGGATCACCCGCACCCGACGAACCTGCACCCGACGAACCTCAAGGAGTGCCCATGACCACGTCGCCTGAACTGTCGATCGCAACACAAAAGCTCGGAAACGATATGGACTGTGTGAAAAGAGGCTCCCCCGATTACTGGTCGATGGGGGTGACCTGGAGCGTGTTCAGGGTGGTCCCGTCGTAGACGGTGGCGACTCCGTTCTTGGTGACGGCTACACACAGAGTAGGGCGCGAACAGGAGACGCCCAGGTATGGCCGGCCCCCTCCCCGAGTCGCCCCCTCGGCTCGGTCACTGCGTGATCATATGCCCTGTCGTCATTTTCAGTACCTGCACGGAAGCCGCTTTCACCCCCGCCGGAGGATCATCTGGGTGCAGCGGAACAGGGCCATGGTCCGATCCGACGACTCGTTCGTAACCACGGCGTCCCAGACATGCGTCTGGCGACCGATATGAGCGGGGGTACACCTACACGCCACTCTCTCGCCGACCCCGGCAGAAGCGAGGAAGTTACTCTTGAGCTCGATCGTCGTGAAGGTTTGCTCCGAGGAGATGTTCGCTCCGCAGCCGATGGCTGCGCAGGTGTCCGCCAGGGTGACCACGGCGGGAGCAAAGAGATAGCCCGTGCCGGCAATGAGATTCCGTGTGACGTCGATATGGCCGACGACCAGATCCGGCGATGCGAGATCGAAAACACATCCCAACTGCCCGGGAACCAGAGGGCTGAAGAATTCGGTCATGTGCTGAGCGTGCGCCGTTGCATCAACAGGCGGTACGTCACGTGTCGTCATCGGAGGCACGATATGTCACTGGTGGACCCTGATGTTGCGGGTCCGGGTGGCTCTTTGCTCACCTATGCGATCGCAGTCGACGATCTGAGCCGGCGGCGAGGCCGCAGATCGCCCGTGGATCTCCCCGCCAGACCTCGTCTAATGGCCGCCTCGACCGGCGAGTCGGCT
>DASPSK010000514.1:0-13334 GCA_035623975.1 Acidimicrobiales bacterium
CACGGTTGCGGGTTTGCGCTCGCGCCGCCGGCGTCCGGCACCCGGGCGGGCGTGCCGCGGCCGCTCGGCCACTGCACCGTTCTCGAGATAGGTGATTCGCTCGGTGCCGACCTCGGGTACGGCATCAGCCGCCACCTCGCCGCCAACTCCGGTCTGAACATGCTGCTGTACGACCGGGCTTCGACCGGCCTCGCCAACTCGTGGTACTTCAACTGGCCTGTCAACCTCGCCACCGACCTTGCCCAGACCCACCCGCAACTGGTCATCGTCTGCCTCGGGGGCAATGACGAGCAGAACATGAGCGTCAACGGCAGCGCCGTCTCCTTCGGTAGCACCGCCTGGAAGCATGACTACCTCGACTACGTGCGCGAGGTCGTGACCGAAGTCACGAGGAGCGGTGCCTACGTCCTGTGGATCGGCATGCCGATCATGCAGCCGTACAGCTACAACCAGGGCATCATGATCCTCAATGCCCTCTACCAGGAGGGTGTGACGTCCGAGCCGAACGCGACGTTCGTGCCGGTCTGGTCGTTGTTTGCGAACCCTGAAGGGGAGTTCGAGTCACAGGCGGCGGTCAACGGGGTCGAGACGACTCTGCGGGCGACCGATGGGATCCATTTCTCCTTCAGCGGGGAGGACGTCTTCGCCACCTATGTCATCCGCGAGATGGCGGGCGTCTACCACGTGGCTCTGGCGCCCACCAACCCGGCCGTGATCACGAGCTGGGGGTGACTGGCCGCATCGGTCCTGTAACCGGCGCCCCGGCCGGGCGTCGGACCGTCAGCCAAAGTGGGCGAGGTGGTCCACGAGGATGCTCGCCGTCCACGACGCGGCGATGCAGACACAGAGTACGAGAGCCGTGGAGACGCGGTCGGCCGCCAGACGGCGGGAGCGGCGGATCGGATTCTCGAGGAGGTGGTAGGAGAGGGCGGCCGAGATGAAGGTGCCGCCGAGCTCGAGGACCCGCCACGGCCAGCTCGTCAACGGGGTTGCGAGCTGCGCCGGCAGCTCGAGCCACATGTAGTGCGTGAGGTAGAGGGAGTACGAGAGGTCGCCGATGTAGCCAAGGGGGCGCGTCGAGAGCAACCACGTGACCGGGTTGCGCCGGCCACCGATCCCGGCCCAGATGAGAAGGGCGGTAGCCGCGCAGGGGAGCCAGGCCTTGGCGCCCGGATAGACGCTCGTTGGGTTGAGCTCGATCAGCGACGCGACGAGCAGCGCCACAGCAGCTGCCACGGCGAGCTGTTCGCTGAGCCGGGCGCGGATGGGTCGACGCACTGTCGCCGTGGCGAGGAGGCAGCCGAGTCCCAGCTCCCAGAAGCGGGTAAAGGGTGAGTAGTAGGCGGCAGTGGGATCTGACGCCGAGATGTGCACGGACCACCATGCCGACAACGCGATGGCAAGGACGAGGGTGATCGCCAGCAGTGCCCGACGTCGGGCAGGAGGGGCGAAACGGGCGATGAGGAACACGACCAGCGGGAAGCACAGGTAGAACTGCTCCTCGACACCGAGCGACCAGAACTGGGTGATGAGGGAGGGATGGACGCCCGGGACGAAGTAGTTGCTACCGGTCTCGATCAGGCGGAAGTTCGCAGAGAAGAGCGACGCCCAGCGCACGTCTCCCGTCAGCTGGGGATTGATTGCGGGCCCGAGGACCGCCCAGGCGACGAGGACCGTGCCGATGAGCGTCACGGTGGCCGCGGGGACAATCCGCCTGACGCGTCGTGAGTAGAAGTCGGCGAGTCCGGTTCCGATCCCCTTTCGAGCTTCACGGAGGACGAGTTGGGTGATGACGTAGCCGCTGACTACGAAGAAGACGTCGACCCCGACAAAGCCTCCCTCGAAACCCCGAATACCGGCGTGATCGGCGATGACGAGCAGCACCGCGACCGCACGCAAACCTTGGATGTCGGGTCGAAACGGCTGCTCCGCCGCAACGCCGAACGGCCCCTCTCCCGCCGTAGACGTCCTGTCGCGTTCCTTTGCCAGCACTCAAAGCTCTCCTCGGACGAGAAGGGACTCAGGCTATGCGGTGAACTCGCGCCCATGTTGTCGAAGCGCGCGACTGGGGGAGGCAGAGCGGCGTCCGGAGAGGCGTATCAGTTCGGTCCGGCCAACGAGGTCGTCATCCGCCGGACACGGCAACGCTGGGCACTCGAGCCGCCTGGCCGATGCCCCAGGCATAGACGCCGTACTGGTTCGCCGTGAACAGCCAGTTATCCGCGAACACACTCTGGGCGAAGTCCTCGCCGGTCACGAGATGGCGCAGTAGCCTCCCGTTCGCCGCATCGATCAGGTAGGTGGCGTTCGGCGTCGGGTTGGAGTCGTAGGTGCCGACGGCGAGCACGCCGCCGCCGTCCATCGTCGGGCTGCCGTCGATGCCGTTGGGCAGGGCCGTAATCCAGACCAGGTGACCGTTGGGGTCGCGCTCTTGGACCGAGCCGACATAGTTGACGCTCCCGATCGTGGTCGCCGGCGTGCCGAAGAACAGGTGCTTGCCGTTCCAGACCGGGGCGGCGATGCACTCCGCCAAGTCGCCAGCCGGGCCGCTGATCTGGCGCTGCCACGCCAGTTTCATGCTGGACTGGTACAGGGCGTAGAAGACCCCGTTCTTGTTGCAGGCGCCGACGTACTGGTTGAAGAACACCGGCGATGCGCCAAAGTCGGTGTCGAACCCCTCCTCGGAGGAGGGCACCTGGAAGCGACCCAAGAGCTCCAGCGTCGGTGACAGCTTGATGATCGACTCGGAGTCGCCCAGCAATTGCGCCGCGGCCGACCCGAGCGGCCCGTTTCCCGTCGAAGCGTAAACATCCCCGTTGGGTGCGACCGCCACGCTCGACCAGATCGATGCGCCGACCTGGCCTTTTGGCACCGTGTAGAACTCGCCGAGCCTCGAGCCCGTCTCCTGGTCGTAGCTGATAAGCCCGCCGCGCACGAGCGGCGAATCGCAATTCGATGACACCCCGACATAGATTCGTCCGTTCGCCACCGTGGGCGAGGACCAGTCGAAATAGTTGTTCACCGTTGTCGACGGGATGGCGATGACGGACTTCCACTCAACCTGCAGGTTCGAGGCCCTGAGGGCGTACAGGTAGCCGTCGGCGCCGGACGCATACACCGTGGGCTGACCGGTGCGTGGATCGATCGCCACCGTGACGGTGCTCACCATGCCCGTTGGCGGCGGCGGGCAGCTGGTGATGTTCACGGCGCCGAGGAAAATCCTGCTGAGGACCTTGCCGGTGGCCGTGCTGAGCTTGTAGAGCCAGCCGCTGTTGGCGCCGATGTAGACGGCGCCGTCGGCCACGGTCGGGCTGGACAAGTAGCCGTTGCCGTTCGTGAGCTCCCACTTCTTCTTGATATCCGCCGCGGTCGCGGGCGTGATCGTCTTCTCGGCGGGGTTGTACGAGGCGTGCAGCGGCCCGTCCAGGTAGGCCGGCCAATCTGTCGCCGGGATTGTCGCCGGGTCGATGGCTGTCGCAGAGTGCGACGCCGCGTCTGCCGGGACCCTGCCCACGAACGTACAGGCAAGGGCGGTGGCGAGCGCCACGGCGACCCTGCCGTGCCACCCGCTGCGTAGGCCCCACCGACGCCGTCTCACCGATCGTGCCTGCTCGTATCCCGCCGCTCTCGGACCACCCGGACGACAGCACTCTATTCCCGGCGAGACGGTCTCGAGCGATTCCCGGCGAGACGGTCACGAGCGCCGAGCCGGAGCTCGGCTCCGGGCACCGGAGGCCCGTTGCCACTCAGGGCGGGGTTTTCCAAGCTCGATGAGGGCCCGTGCCTCCTACGACGAAGGACGCGTATCCGGAGGTGCCCTGAAGGATGAGGCGCGCCCGGCCTGCGCCCGGTCGGATCACCCGCCCAGGCGAACGGTGCGATCAACGTCCGGGCTCAGCTCGGAGACGCCCCGACCGAATGCCGTTCAGAAACGACTCATAGTCCCGATCGTTCTGGTCGGCGTAGGCCAGGGCGAACGCAGCCAGGGCTTCGTCGAACGCGGCGCTCGAGCCCAGGTAGCCGGCCAGGAGCGCTGGCTGGCCTGCGCGAGCATGGGCCCGGGCCAATGTGGCGCCACAGAGCCGCCCGTACAGGATCAAGTCATCGGGCCGCGCCACTTCGAGGGGCACCGACCCCTTCATGTCCCGCAGCTGGCGAACGTAGGTGTCGAAGCCGTCGGCGCGCGCCCAGCCCAGCAAGGCATCGCCCGCTGCCTGCATGACGCGTTGGCCGACCACGACTCTCTTGCCCTGGTTCCTATACCGGCTCCTGCCCACGTATGGCGCCAAGACGGAGGCCTGGGCCTCTTTGGCCTGGAGGAAGAGAGGATCGAGATCCGCCTTACCCGCCAGTAGCGCGACGAAGCAGCGGGTGCCGACACTTCCCACGCCGACGACCTTCAGCGCAGCATCGACGAACTCGTAGCGATCCAGCAACAGGACGCGGTCCGGATCCAGGGTGGCGAGATAGGCCTTGACGAACCCCCGGGCCTGCTCGAGCTGCATATCGCTCAGGCGGATCACCACGGGTGGGTCTTCCACGATCACCCGGCGGCCGTCGCGGACCGTTGTGAGCTTGGACAAGGCCTGAAGACTGGTGCGTTGCCGGGCTTTGGCCACGCTCTGTCTGGCAAGACTGCGGGCCGCCTTGGCGGAAACATCGGCGATGATCGTCTCCACGTCGAGCTGGGAGTGCCATACCTCGAACGCCGAGAGCTGCGCCATCTTCATGATCTCGGTCCGGTATTCGGCCGTGCATCCCTGCGCGGCTGTCATCCCATCGCCATCGGCGAGGCCGGCGGTTCTCGCCGCAACCACCAAGCTGGCAGCCAGACGTTTGATGTCCCACTCCCAAGGTCCTACCTGGGTTTCGTCGAAGTCGTTGACGTCGAATACTTGGTTGCGTTCGGGAGTCGCGAAGGTGCCGAAGTTGAGAAGATGAGCGTCGCCGCAGATCTGCAACCGGATCCCCGTCGCCGGCGTCCGACACAGATCTGCCGCCATGATCGCTGGAGCGCCCCGGTAGAAGGCGAAGGGTGATGCCATCATCCGACCGTTGCGGACAGGGACCAGATCGGACAGGCGGGTGGCGTTCGACCCGTCCAGGATGTCAAGAGGATCGGGGCGGTCCGAAGCCGGTCGCCAGCCACCATGACTGCGCCGAGGCGCCAGGGATCGCAACGCCCGGCCGGTCTCCACCATCTCAGCTCGGGTCTTCGGCGCCACGGGGGACGGCGTCACCGCTGCGTTTGCCGGGGCTCGGGAGCCGGAAGGGGCGATCCGGCCAGGCGTCGGGTTTTCGCGGGAGGAAGCCCGAGCAGCCGGACACACGCTTCGGCGGGCTCCTTCACGGAGGTCTCGGGTACTGGCGCGGGATGGCCTCCGGCGTAGCGCCTCGCACGAGGCAGTCTCGAACAACTGCTCTTTGCTCTCTGGCTCGACGTTGTCGCCATGCTTCGCTCCTTCGGCAAGCACTCTGGCACGAGGCGGTCGCTGCCCGCCACAGTGGCCGTCGGGTGCTGGCGGCCATGGGGCGGAAAGGTTCCGTCGGGTGAGGCTCGACTCGCGCCAGCCGGGTGATCCCGCCGTTCGGCCCGCAGAAACCCTCACACGCACTTCGTGGCGCTTACCCGGAGGCTCGGGAGGACCCGGGCGAGTGGGTGACATTGGCCCCTAGGAGGCCGTCTTGCTCAGAGAGAGAATGACTTCATGACCGAGGAGCTACCCGTGCCCGATGAGGAGTTGCTCGTCGCTCGTGCGGAGATGCTTGCCGTCGCGTTGCTCGAAGACGCGGAGCGGCGGCGCACCCGCCACGAGCGGCGCCAGTCGGCCCGCCTGACACGTATCCTGGCCCAGCCCGAGGGGCGAACGCTCATCTTGGCGTTGACCGACGAGGTCCTCCGCATCCATGATGCGCGCCGGGCCGCAAGACTGCTCGCGGACCTTGTGCGCGAGGGCAGTGGCGTTTCGGTGCTGGGCCCACTCGACCAGCTGTCACTTCGGATCGGCGGTGCACTGGCACCGTGGCTCCCAGGCATCGTCGTCCCCCTCGCGAGGGACCGGGTGCGAGCCGAGATGGGCGGGGTGATCCTGCCCGCCGGCGCTGACGAACTCCGCAGACACGCGGCGAAACGTGCCGCGGAGGGCATTCGCCTGAACGTGAACGCGCTCGGCGAGGCGATCCTTGGCGACGGCGAGGCCGAGCGACGGCTCAGCCGCATCATGACGACGCTCGACCATCCTGCGGTCGACTACGTGTCGGTCAAAGTGTCGTCGATCTGTGCGCAGATCGACGTGGTGCGTTTTGATTACGAGGTCGAGCGCATTGCTGCTCGGCTGCGCAAACTGTTCGACAAGGCGCTCGCCTTCGACCCGCCGAAGTTCGTCAACCTCGACATGGAGGAGTTCCGCGATCTCGAGTTGACGCTGGCAGTGTTCAAGAAGGTGCTCGAGGAAGAGCCCTACGAGCGGCTCCCCGCCGGCGTCGTGCTGCAGGCCTACCTGCCCGACTCGCTCGCGGCGCTCGAAGACCTCTGCCGGTTCGCCAGGCGTCGTTACGAGAGGACCGCCGGTTGGATCAAGGTCCGGCTGGTGAAGGGTGCCAACTTAGCGATGGAGCACGTGGAGGCGGAGCTCCGCGGCTGGCCGTCTGCGCCGTTCGCGTCCAAGGAAGAGGTCGACGCTCAGTACAAGCGGCTGCTCGACATTGCCCTCGACCCGGCGAACTCGGGTGCAGTGAGGATCGGTGTCGCCAGTCACAACCTCTTCGAACTCGCGTGGGCTGCCACAGTCGCCGAAGCGCGGGGTCAGGCCGAACGGGTGGAGTTCGAGATGCTGGAGGGCATGACACCCGCAACGGCGCAAGCCGTCGCGGCGCGCCTCGGAGGGCTGCGGCTCTACGCGCCGATCGTGGAGCCGGCGGAGCTCGAGTCGGCCATCGCATACCTCGTTCGTCGTCTTGACGAGAACAGTTCGCCTGAGAACTTCCTCGCCCACCAATTCGCAATGACGGCCGGCTCGAAAGTGTGGGGAGAAGAGGCCGCGAGGTTCCGCCGCTCGGTGGGCGATCGCCGGCGAGAGCCCGTCAGGACGAGGCGCACGCAGTGCAGGGAGGAAGAGGTGCCGCTGAGGGTTGGTAAGGGCTTCGAGAACGAGCCCGACACCGACTTCGTCCTTCTCGCGAACCGGCGCTGGGCCGGAGAGCACCTCGCCGTGGTTGCCAAGGAAGGCCTTCCCGACTACCGGCCCGTCATCGACGGGCGGGAGCTGGCAGGAACACCAGCGGACGTGGGTGTCGATCCCGGTCGTCCAGAAACTCCCCTCTACCACTGGCTTTCCGCTGACACCCCCGCGGTCGAAGCAGCAGTGGCTGCCGCCAAGGCCGGCCGCGACGACTGGGCCGCGACCACTCCGGACGAGCGCCGCCGCGCCCTTTTCGGCGCGGCCGACTCGCTCGTCCGCATGCGCGGCCGCCTGCTCGCGGTGATGGCGTACGACGCCGGCAAAACCCTACGAGAGGGCGATCCAGAAGTGTCGGAGGCGATCGACTTCGCCCGCTACTACGCCGACATGGTGCCGATCGAAACCGGGTACCGACCCCTTGGCACGGTCGTCGTGGCTTCGCCGTGGAACTTCCCGCTGTCTATTCCTGCGGGCGGAGTGCTCGCTGCCCTCACGGCGGGAAACACGGTCATCCTCAAGCCATCCTCTGACGCGGTTGCCGTCGCAGCCGAGCTTGCGCAGGCGCTGTGGGAAGGCGGCATCCCGCACTCGGCGCTTCATTTCGTGCCGAGCCGGGACCGTGCGGCGGGCCGGCGACTCATCACGCACCCCGACGTCGACGCCGTTGTGCTTACAGGATCATTCGAGACGGCCCGCATGTTCCTCGGGTGGCGGCCAACTCTGCGGCTGCATGCCGAGACGAGTGGCAAGAACGCCATCGTTATCACAGCCACCGCCGACATCGACGAGGCGATCGCCGACCTGGTGAAGTCCGCCTTCGGTCATGCCGGGCAGAAGTGTTCGGCCGCGAGCTTGGGCATTGTCGAGGCGTCTGTCTACGACGACGAGAAGTTCCGTCGCCGCTTGGCCGACGCCGTGCGGACGCTCAGGCCGGGACCAGGCTGGGAGCTCGCGACCTCGATCGGCCCGCTGATCCGGCCGCCTGACGCCGTCCTCGAGAGGGGGCTCGTCGAGCTTGCTCCCGGCGAGGAATGGCTCGTCGAGCCAGTCCCGCTCGACGAGAAGCGTTACCTCTGGCGGCCGGGCGTCCGTCTCGGCGTGCGACCAGGGTCCTGGTACCACCAGACCGAGTGTTTCGGGCCAGTGCTCGGGCTCATGCGGGCGAGAGACCTCGATGAGGCGATCGCCTGGCAGAACTCGACAGGCTTTGGGCTGACGGCAGGACTCCACGCGCTCGATCCTGCCGAAATTGAGCACTGGCGCGAGAACGTCGAAGCCGGGAACCTGTACGTGAACAGAGGGATCACGGGGGCGATCGTCCGCCGGCAGGCTTTCGGCGGCTGGAAGCGCTCGGTCGTGGGGCCGGGTGCGAAGGCAGGCGGCCCGAACTACGTGGCGAGCCTTGGGCATTGGGAGCCGGTAGGGGACGACGACCGGTCCGCGTATGTGGCAGGCTGCCGGCAGGCTTGGGCGGGGATGGGCAAGATCATCGACGCGAGCGGCCTTGTCGCCGAATCCAATGTGTTTCGCTACAGACCCCTTCGCACGGGTGCCATCTGTGTTGGCGATGGTCTGCCAAAGTCCACGGTCGACCTCGCGGTTGCTGCCGCCGGAGTCGCCGGTACGGAAGTGGTCGTAGTGCAACCAGCCGAACTCGCTGCCCGTGCCGCCGAAGGGCAGCAGTTCGCGAAAGTCAGGCTCCTCGGCAAAGTCAGTGACGAAGTGCGGCTCGCGGCGATCGACGCCGGTCTTTGGGTCGACGACACCCCCGTGACGAGAGACCCGCGCCGCGAGATGCTGCGTTGGGCGCACGAGCAGGCCGTGAGCGAAAGCCGCCATAGGCACGGGAACGTCACGCCGCGCCGGCCCGGACTTGCCGGGTGGCCGGTGCCGGCTCGAAGCGACTAGGCACTGCGCCGGGCGGCTCACGGCCGATCGAAGAAGCCCCGCTGAGCACGATTCCATGCGGTTGCATCGCGCACCCACACGATGGACACGAGACGAGCTGGGGATTCGACGGCTCACGGAGGGCCACAGCTGTCGCGCGGGGTACGTCATGTCGGCGGCTCCCGTGACGAGGCCCGGACTGAGAACCCCCCCGAGCGGGCCCTCTTGGCACTTGAGTGACCTTCGCCTCTACTCGACACCCTCCGCGGTCCCTACCATCCTCGCGAAGACCGTCGTGAGCAGGTGAGATGGCCTGGGCGGACGATGTTGGGTGTGGCGCGACGTGGAGGAGAGAGCAGATGACGAGTCCGGCTTCCACACCACCGACGCGTGACAGCGGATCGAACACGGCGCCCCCGAAGCCTCCGGCGTGGCGGCATTGGCTGTTGGTCATCGCTCTGGCGCTCTTCGTCCTCCTCTTCTTCTTGCTGCCTGCAACGAGGTTGACGAGCTCGGTCAGTCTCACCTACACGCAGTTCCTGCACGACGTGACGGCGAACAAGGTGAAGACGGTCACTCTCGGTCAGGGCGGCACCGCCAGCGGCACCCTCAAGAACGGAACGTCATACACGACGGTGATCCCTTCTCAACTGGGATCGCCCCTCCTGAACGAGCTCGATTCCCACGGTGTCGGGATCACGGCGACCTCGACGAGTGAGTCGTTCGCGTCGGAGGTGCTCTCGTGGGTCATCCTCCTCCTGCCATTGGTCGTGCTCGGCTACTTCTGGTGGCGCCTCTCGAAGAACGCGGCCGGCCAGTTCCAAGGTGCATTCGGCATCGGCAAGTCCCACGCCCAGGTCTTTGACGAGGAGAGACCCAAGACGACGTTCGCGGACGTCGCCGGCTACGACGGACCCAAGCTCGAGATCCGGGAGGTCGTGGACTTCCTGGGGCACCCCGAGCGTTACGCCCAAGCCGGAGCAAAGCCGCCTCGGGGCATCCTGATGGTCGGACCGCCGGGGACAGGCAAGACACTGTTCGCCCGGGCGGTCGCTGGGGAGGCGGATGTCCCGTTCTTTTCGGTGACGGGATCGAGCTTCGTCGAGATGTACGTCGGTGTCGGCGCAGCCCGGGTGCGGGATCTGTTCGCCCAGGCGAGAAAGCGTGCCCCCTCCATCATCTTCATCGACGAGATCGACGCCATCGGCCAGCGACGCGGATCAGGGGGAGTCGTGGCGAACGACGAGCGGGAGCAGACGCTCAACCAGATGCTCGCCGAGATGGACGGCTTCGATCCCGCGACCGGCGTCGTCGTCCTCGCCGCTACCAACCGCCCGGAGATTCTGGACCCGGCGCTTTTGCGGCCGGGTCGTTTCGACCGCCAGGTGACGATTCCTCTGCCGACACTTCCCGAGCGCGAGGCGATCCTTAAGATCCACTGCCGCGACAAGCGCCTCGACCCGACCGTGGACCTCTCCGTCGTGGCGCGGGGAACGCCCGGCTTCTCCGGCGCGGACCTGGCCAACCTCGTGAACGAGGCCGCCATCGTGGCGGTGCGAGCAGGGCGAGACGTGATCGTCGCGAGTGACTTCGACGCGGCACGCGACCGGATCATCCTTGGCCAGCGGGAGGGCTCGAACGTCCTCCTCCCCGACGAGAAGTACGGCGTCGCGGTGCACGAGTCTGGTCATGCGCTCGTGGCGGCCTACAGCGACAGGGCGGATCCGGTGGCGAAAGTAACCATTTTGCCGGCCGGACAGGCGCTCGGAGTGACCGAGCAGCTTCCGCTCGTCGAGCGTCACATGTACGGCGAGGGCTACCTCCGAGACACCCTGGCCGTGATGATGGGCGGACGCGCCTCCGAGGTGCTTGAGCTCGGCGAAGCCTCCACAGGGGCGTCCAGCGACCTTGCCCGAGCAACCGAGCTCGCCGTCAAGATGGTCCGAGAGTTCGGCCTCTCGCCCGAGATCGGGCCGGTGAGCTATCCCTCGGGAGGCTCCGTGTTCCTCGGCGACGGAGGATCGGAGTATTCGAGCCGTCCCTATGCCGAGAAGACGCAGGCCGAAATAGACGACGAGGTCGCCCGCATCCTGCGTGAGGCCGAGAAGCGAGCCACCGACCTCCTTACCCAGCACCGGGATGTCCTCCATGCCTTGGTCAATGCCTTGATGGCACAAGAGACCGTCGATGGCCGGATCGTCTACCAGCTCGCAGGAAGGCCGTACCCAAGCGGTGGGGCACCAGCCACGATCGCTCCGCGGCGGGCAGCGGCCGTGTCAACGACCTCCGTCGCCGCGACATCGCAATCGTCCGTCGCAGCGAAGGACAGCACCCACGCCAACCAGGCTGCCGGTTCGGGCCCCGACTCGAGCCCGAATGAGCCAGCTGACCGGGAGAAAGTCTGACACGGCCTCTCTCGGCTGTTTCCTGTCAGCGAGGGCTTCGGCTGAACCGAACGAACCGAACCGTGTCAACTCTCAGACGAATGCACCGACGTTCTACGTCTGCTTGGCGGCCCGGTTGGCGGCCCGGTCCAGCTCGGATTGACGGCAACGTCTATCCACACGTTTGGCAAAGCGATCCCACGGCCGACCGGCTTCTTCCTCAGTCGGTCCTGCTCCCCAAGCTGCTCAATCTCACGCGCAGGGGATCGACCGCGTGAATCTCGCGCGGCGACCTCAGCTCTTTAAGGCTTCTTTCAGCTCCTGAGCCAGCTCGTCAGTCGTCGCGTCCATCACCTGCTTCACAGTCTTTGCTGCGTGCGTGACCGCCTTGTCGAAGGCCTTCTCGAACGTTGGTTCTCCGACCATGATCAGGCCTGCCTGGTGCGAAGAAAGCTCGGCGGCAACCTCTTTCAGCTCCTTGCGCGAGAGCGGCCCGAAGCCCAGCTCTTCAGGAATGACACGCACCATGGGTCGATCCAACCGCTTGACGACGTGCAGCTTGCTTTTCTCGTTCGTGACAACGGCAGCGTCGAACGTCCCGATGAGGTCGTCCTTGTGGAGTTGCTCGAGAGCAGCCAGATCGGTCTTCGCGGACTCGACGTCGTCGTAGACAGCCACGGACATCGCGAGATCCTTCTCCTTGGCCATATGCGACCTCCCAGACACGGGCTGACACAATGTCCGCCCCGCACTTCGGATGCTACGGCTTCGGATCGTTGCCCACTAGGGCCGAAGGTCTAATTGGGTCACAGCTCTAATTGGGTCACAGCCGCCTCAGTTCTGGACGTTGCGGGCGGGCTCGTGGGTGGTCGTAACGCTCGCGGTAGAGCGGCGTCGGCCACCGGACCCGTGAGCGTCGCCAGCCTGCAGGAGGCAAGGTGGTAGCAAGGGCGGCGCCGAGATCCTCGCCGGGATCGGCTGTTATGCCGCCGATCCCGAGTCGTGCCCGATCACACGCGACTTGAGCTGCGCAAACTCCTCATCGGAGATGACCCCATCTCGCCTGAGCTGATCGAGCCGCGACAACTGGTCTGCCACGTCGCCCCCATCGCCGGCGGCGTGCCTACGGCGGAGAAATTCGTCGACGGCCTGCTCGTCGCTTCGGGCCTGCTCCTGGTGGGCCCGCATCCTGTCTCCCCGCACGATGAAGTAGGCGAGGATGCCGATGAGCGGCAGGACCAGCACAAGGAGGATCCAGAGGGCCTTCTGCCAACCTTTAAGGTCGTGGCTGCGGAAGATGTCGATGAATATCGAGATCATCAGCCAGACTTCAATGAAGAGCAGGAAGAACCACAGAATCGTCCACACGACCTGGCCGACTCCGTACGTCGTCGCGGCGATCATGGCGTCGCCACACGCGTCGAAACTCTCATAGTCCCTCCTCCCCCGCCGAACAAGTGTGAATTCTGCGACGAGCAGGCATTGCCGCACGAGGGTCGAAGGTCACAGAGCCGGCGTGACGATGCGGGAACGAGGCCGCCATCGCGCATCCTGATTGACTGATCAGGTTATTTGACAGAACACTGATCGCGTGATTAGGTTCGTCGGCCAATGGCAGGCACGGCAACCGCGAGTCGGAGCCCACGGACGCGGGTGACTCGGCCGTCGGCCGATGCCACGAGAGAGCGCATCCTCGCGGCGGCCCTAGACCTGTTCTCGGAGCTCTCCTTCGACGGGGCGAGCACACGGGACATCGCCGCGCGCGCCGGCGTGACCCAGCCGCTCCTCAACTACCACTTCAGGTCCAAGGACGAGCTCTGGCGGGCGGGGGTCGACCGACTATTCGGCGCCCTCAACGTCGCCTTGAGCGATCGAACCGTAG
>DASPSK010000522.1:0-3427 GCA_035623975.1 Acidimicrobiales bacterium
CTACGGCATGCGCGTCATCCTCGCCGGCACCCACCTCGAGCCGGGTGTCGTCGAGATCTCGACGGCCCCCTTGTGGGGCATCCTCGACCTCGGTCGCTACCCGCAGGGGAACGACGCCTTGGCGGAGCGGATCGCCGAGGATCTGCGGGGGAGCGGCTTCGACGCCCGCGCCACGCCGGCGGTGATGAGCCACAAGTACCTCAAGCTGTTGAACAACCTCGCCAACGCCATCCAAGCGGCCGTCGGGACGGCCGACGACCCCGTCGCCCGCCGGCTGGCGGCGGCGGCCCGAGCCGAGGCGGGCGCCTGCTACGCCGCCGCCGGCATCGAGGTGGCCGACGAGGGCGACGAAGCCGAACGCCGCCGGGTCCGTGGCCTCACCCTGCCGGTCGGAGGCGCCAGCCGGGACGGGGGCTCGTCCTGGCAGAGCCTCCGGCGCGGGACGGGGAACATCGAAGCCGACTGGTTGAACGGCGAGATCGTCCTCCTCGGTCGGCTGCACGGCGTGCCCACGCCCGTGAACGCCCGCCTGCAGGCGGTCGCCAACCGCATGGCCCGCGAGGCGCGGGCACCGGGGTCGGTCTCGGCCGAGGAGCTCGCCGCTGGGCTTGTGTGAGGTTCTTGCCCCCACAGCTGGCGGCAGCCGGCTTTGGCCGGCGGCGAGCACCCTAGAAGTGCGGCGCCCGCTTCTCTCGCAAGGCGGCCACGCCCTCCCGGTAGTCGGGCGCCTGCATCATGGCCGTCATCGTCGCCTCGGCATGGGCGATCGAGGAGGCCGGGCCGCCGGCTGCCAAGAGGTCACCGTAGAGCTGCCGCTTGGTGACGGCCACGGAGGCGGGCGACACGCTCGTGGCGAGACCGGTGGCGTAGTCCCGCACGTGCCCCGCCAGCTCGGGGGCGGGCACGACGGCGCTCACGAGCCCCATCTCGCGTGCCTCCTCGGCGAGGAAGATGCGGCTCGACAGCAAGACGTCGGCGGCGCGCCCGAGACCGATGAGCCGGGGCAGCAGCCACGACAGCCCGAACTCCGCCGGCAGGCCGAGGCGCCCGTGGGCCGACGTGAGCTTGGCGCCGGCGGCAGCGAAACGGACGTCGCAGTAGCACATCAAGGCGAAGCCGAGACCGGCGGCGGGGCCGTTCACGGAGGCGATGATGGGTTTCTCGATGCCGAGGTGGTAGGCCAGGTCGGCGTCGAACTCGGCCCGCACTCCATAGCCCGGCTTGGGCGGATCGTCCGGCAGGCCGTCCGAGTAGCCGCCGCGCTCGATGTGGCCGGCCAAGGCCTCGCTGTCGGCTCCCGCGCAGAAACCCCTCCCCGCCCCCGTCACCACGATCACCCGCACGCCGGCGTCGGTGGATGCCTCGGCGAGGGCGGCGCGGTACTCGAGGCTCATCCGTCCGGTCCAGGCGTTGAGGCGCTCGGGGCGGTTGAGGGTGATCGTGGCGATCCGGTCGGCGACCGAGTAAGCGGTGACTTTGCGGTCCACGTATTGCGACGCTACCGCCTCGGGCGCGCGAACCTGGGGGAGATGAGTACCGCCCGACCCGCCCATCCTGCTGACGCTGGCGATCCTGGCGCCCTTGCGGAGGCGACCGCGCTGCTAGGGGCGGCTTCGTCGGTCGCGGTGCTGACCGGCGCGGGCATCTCGACCGACGCCGGCATACCGGACTTCCGGGGCCCGAATGGGGTGTGGACCCGCAACCCCGGTGCCGAGCGCATGGCCACATTGCGGAACTACCTCGAGGATGCCGAGGTGCGGCGCGCCGCCTGGCGGTCGCGGTGTGACTCGCCCGTCTGGAACGCCGTGCCGACACCGGCCCATCACGCCCTCGTCGAGCTGGAGCGGCGCGGCCGCCTGCACACGCTCGTGACCCAGAACACCGACGGACTCCACGTCCGGGCGGGTAGCTCGCCCGAGCGGGTCGTGGAGGTCCACGGCAGCGTGCACACGTGTGTCTGCTGGACGTGTGGTCACCGCCAAGCGACGGTGAAGGTGCTCGAGCGTGTCCGCCAGGGCGATGAGGATCCGCGCTGCGAGCAGCCGGTCGCCGGCCGGCCCTGCGGTGGGATCCTGAAGACGGCGACCGTGAGCTTCGGGCAGTCGCTCGACCCGGAGCACATCGAGCGTGCCCAGCTGGCCGTGGCGTCCGCCGAGCTGCTGCTCGCCATCGGTACGACGCTCGAGGTCCAGCCGATCGCCGGCATCGTGCCGCTCGCCCGCCATCTCGGCAGGGCGGTCATC
The DNA here is from genome assembly GCA_035623975.1 of Acidimicrobiales bacterium. Lineage (GTDB taxonomy): Bacteria > Actinomycetota > Acidimicrobiia > Acidimicrobiales > Bog-793 > JAKACA01. The sequence continues at coordinate 2,244 of DASPSK010000522.1, forward strand.
ATCGTGAACGGCAGCCCGACGGCGTGCGACGACCTCGCCGACGTTGTCGTGCGGGGTTCCATCAGCGAGGTGATCCCTCAGCTCGTCGGCTCGTTGTGAAGCGGTGCCGCAACTCGGCTCGCCTTGTCAGCTCCAGGCCGCCCGCACGGCTTCGAGCACCTGGTCCCGGCGGTCGTCGGGCGTCACCCACTCCACCCGCGCGTCCTCAGAGCCCACCCAAGAGGCCGCAGTTCTGAGGGCGACGGCGAGCCCGCGCACCGCGTCGGCGCTCGCCCCGGGCTCGAGGTGGACGCCCTTTGCCACCAACGTCGTGCCGTCCCGCCCAGGATCGACCCGACCGACGAGGGAGTCGCCGACGAGCAGCGGCATGGAGAAGTAGCCGTGGACGCGCTTGGGTTTCGGTGTGTAGGCCTCGAGCCGGTGGCGGAAGCGGAAGAGGCGCTCGGCCCGGTCGCGGTCCCAGATGAGGGAGTCGAAGGGGGAGAGGAGGGTCGGGCGCGAGCGCAAGCCGGCCGTACCGCTCTCGAGCGCCGCCCGTAGGGCCCAGGCGGGTGGGCGCCAGCCCTCGACGGCGAGGGGCACGAGATCGAGGTCACCGACGAGCTCGGCCACGGCCGCCGTCTTGATCCCGCAGTAGGAGGCGAAGTCCCGCACCGTGGCGACGCCGAGGGCGCTCGCTGCCCGGGTGAGGAGGTGGCGCAGCTGGCCCTCGGGCGGGACTTCCGCCGAGAGGAGCTCGGCGGGGACGGCCCGCTCCGGCAGGTCGTAGACCCGCTGGAAGCCCCGCCGCTGCGCGCAGACGACCTCCCCGATGTCGAGCAGCCATTCGACGGCGATCTTGGTCTCCGACCAGTCCCACCAGGGGCCGCCCCGCTTGGCGCCGCCGAGCCCGTTGGCCGTCAGCGGCCCGTCGGCACGGAGGCGCTCGAGGACGAGCCGGCAGACCCGCTCGGCGTCCTCGAGGTGATGCCAGCGACGCCCACGCAGGCGGGCGGCCTCCCGGCGGAAGCCGTAGAAGGGCCAGTCCTCCATCGGGACCACGCAGGCGGCATGCGCCCAGTACTCGAAGGCGCCGAAGGGCGGTCCGCCCCAATATGCCTTCTCGATCGCTTGGCGCTTGACGGGTCCGAGGCGCGCGTAGGTGACGAGCTCGTGCGAGCGGGCGAGCACCGAGATGGTGTCGA
>DASPSK010000001.1:0-2742 GCA_035623975.1 Acidimicrobiales bacterium
CGCCGAGCAGATGACGTTGACGAGACCCTTCTCGTCCTCGATGTTCAGGAACGTGACCCCGCCGGCAGTCGCCGGCCGCTGCCGGTGGGTGACGATCCCGGCGATCGTGACCTTTGCGCCGTCGGGCACCCCCATGAGCGCCGAGATGGGGACGGCTCCCCTCCGGTCGAGCTCCGGCCTTGCAAAGCTCATGGGCGACGAGTGCGGCGACAGGCCAAGTGTCTGCAGATCGGCTGCCATCTCCTCGGCCGAGCTCATGGGCGGAAGGGGGGGTGCGTCCGCCCCGAGGATCATTCCCGGGATCCGCTCGGGGCGGGACTCGGCCGCCGCCCCGGCCGCCCAGAGCGCTTCCCGCCGGCCGTAGCCGGGAACTGCCGCCTCCGCCCCCGAGCCCGCCGAGGGAGCGCAGAGAGCGCTCACGGCCCCGGCGGTCGCCAGCGACTCGAGCACGGTCCGGTTTGCCCCTGTCCGCCGGGCGAGATCCTCGAGACCGACATACGGCCGCCCGGTGGCGATCTGCTCGGCGAGCTCGCTCCCGATGCCCTTGATGGAATTGAGGCCGAGGCGCACGGCCGGACCCGCCCCCGCGGGCTCCGCCTCCAGCGACGCCACCGCCTCGCTCCGGTTCAGGTCCGGGCCGAGCACTGCCACCCCGTGGCGCCGGGCGTCGGCCACGAGGGTGTGCGGCGCCCAGAAACCCATCGGCTGCGAGTTCAGCAACGCCGCCAGGAAGGCGGCCGGGTAGCGCAGCTTCAGCCAGGCGCTCACGTAGACGAGATAGGCGAAGGAGACCGAATGGCTCTCGGGGAAGCCGAAGTTGGCGAAGGCCCGCAGCTTGTCCCAGATCTCCTCGGCGACCTCGCCGACGATGCCTCGCTCCGCCATGCCGCCGAACAGGCGGGCGCGGAGGCGTTCCATGCGGTCGGCGGAGCGTTTCGATCCCATGGCTTGGCGCAACTGGTCGGCCCCGGCCGCCGAGAAACCCGCCGCATCGATCGCCATCTCCATCAATTGCTCCTGGAACAACGGCACCCCGAGGGTCTTGGAGAGGCAACGCTCGAAGATGGGGTGCAGGTAGGTCACCGGCTCGACGCCGTTCCGCCGCCTGATGTAGGGGTGCACCGAGCCGCCCTGGATCGGCCCCGGCCGGATGAGGGCGACTTCGACGACGAGGTCGTAGAAGCACCTCGGCTGCAGCCTCGGCAGCGTCGCCATCTGCGCCCGGCTCTCGACCTGGAAGACACCTACCGAGTCGCCCCGGCAGAGCATCTCGTAGACGGCCTCCTCCTGCGGGATGGTGGCGAGCTCGAGCTCGACCCCGTGGTGAGCCTTCACGAGATCGACGGCGCGATGGATCGCCTCGAGCATCCCGAGCCCGAGGAGATCGAATTTCACAAGGCCGACGGCAGCGCAGTCGTCCTTGTCCCACTGGAGGACGGTGCGCCCCTCCATGCGAGCCCACTCGACCGGGCACACCTCCGAGACGGGACGATCGCAGATCACCATGCCGCCGGGGTGGATCCCGAGGTGCCGCGGGAAACCTTCGAGCTCGGTCGCCGTAGCCAGCACGGCCGGTGGGATGCCGAGCTCGTTGTCTCCCCGGCCGGCCGTCCCGCCGGCGGGAGGGCCTGTCGTCCATGGCACCGGCTCGGGGGCGACATCGTCACGGCCCGGGAGCTGGCGGCCATCAAGCCCAGCATCGACGGCCTTGCTGCCCTGGCTGCCCTGGCTGGACTTGGCGGACTTCCGCGCCTTGTCCCGGGCGGCAAGGTCCCGTGCGACGGCCCCGCTCCACCACGACCAGTGCCCGCTCCGGCCTCCGGAATTGACGGGGCGGTGGCCGCCGAGCCCGCTCCAGCGGTCGATCTGTTTCGACCATCTGTCCACCTGGCCCTGCGGGTGCCCGAAGGCCTTGCCCGTGTCCCGCACCGCCGAGCGTGCCCGGTAGGTCACGACGACGGCGACGAGAGCCGCCTGCTCACGGCCGTAACGCTCGTAGACGTACTGGATGACCTCCTCTCGCCGGCCGCTCTCGATGTCGACGTCGATATCGGGCGGGCCGTCGCGCTCGGGTGAGAGGAACCGCTCGAAGAGCAGGCCGAGGGTGACGGCGTCGGCATTCGTGATGCCGAGGACGTAGCAGACCGCCGAGCTGGCGGCAGAGCCCCGGCCCTGGCAGTAGATGTTGTTACGGCGGCAGAACTCGACGATGTCGAAGACGACGAGGAAGTACCCCGGGAAACCCAGCTCCTCGATCAAGCTCATCTCGTGATCCAGCTGCCGCCAAGCGCCTGGCACCCGCTCGGCGTGCCGTGGGCCGTAGCGAAGCGTCCCACGCTCCTCCACGAGAGCACGGAGGTGGCTCATCTCCGTCTCACCGGGGGGGACGGGGAAGTCCGGCAGCCGGGGGGCGACGAGCTTGAGGTCGAAGGCGCACGACTCTCCGAGCTCACCGGCAAGCTCGACCGCGCCGGGATAGCGGGCAAAGCGCCTCGCCTGCTCGGCCCCGGAGCGCAGATGGGCCATCCCCGCGGCCGGCAGCCAGCCGTCGAGGTCATCGAGCGGCTTGCCTGCGCGCACCGCTGCCAGCACCGTCGCCATCCGGCGGTCGGCCGGGATGGCGTAGTGGACGACGTTCGTGGCGACGATCCCGATGCCGCGGCGGGCGGCGATCTCGGCGAGGGCGTCGTTACGGGCACCGTCGAGTGGATCGCCGTGGTCCCACAGCTCGACCACGACGTT
>DASPSK010000005.1:0-2629 GCA_035623975.1 Acidimicrobiales bacterium
CGAGCTGCGGCCGGCCGGGACGGTGGGAGACCGGGCGGGCGAGACGGTGCCGGTGGACCACGTGATCTCTTCGATGCCCATCAGCGAGCTCGTGCTCGCTCTCGACCCGCCCGCCCCCGAGGACGTGCAGCTGGCGGCGAAGGGGCTGCACTACCGCGACTTCCTCACCGTCGCCCTCGTCGTGCCCGCCGAGAAGGGCTTCCCGGACAACTGGATCTACGTGCACGACGCCAAGGTGAGGCTGGGCCGCATCCAGAACTTCGGCTCCTGGTCGCCGGACATGGTGAAGGACGGGCGGACCTGCCTCGGGCTGGAATACTTCGTCTTCGAGGGCGACGAGCTGTGGAGCATGTCCGACGACGATCTCGTCGACCTCGGCACCCGGGAGCTCGTCGCCATCGGCCTCGTCGATGTCGCCGACGTCGAGTGCGGCTACGTCGTGCGGATGCCGAAGGCCTACCCCGTCTACGATCCCGGCTACCTGGAGCGTGTCGAGGTCATCCGGCGCTTCCTCGCCTCCGAGGTGCCGAACGTCCACCCCATCGGGCGAAACGGCATGCACCGCTACAACAACCAGGATCACTCCATGTTGACAGCCCTGCTCACGGTCGAGAACCTCTTCGGCGAGACCTATGACACCTGGAGGGTGAACGTCGAAGCCGAGTACCACGAGGAGCAGGTCGGAAAAGCCCTTTTTGAGGGCGACTCCGAGAGCTCTGACACAATGGCGCCCGCTGCCTCGGGCTCCGGCCGCGCGGCTCCGGTGCTCCCGGCCCACCGGTGAGCACGCCTCCTCCACCCGGGCCGTCCTTCGACGGCCCCCCCTCTCCCTCCGACCCACGGCAGGCTCCCTCCGACCCACGGCAGGCTCTCTCGGGTGTCTCGATCGAGGCCGGACTACGGCGCATCGGCATGGTGGCGTGGCGGGATCTCGACGACCCGGAGGCCGGGGGCTCGGAGCTGCACGCTCACGAGATCGCCCGCCGCTGGGCTGCGGCGGGCATCGACGTCGTGCTGCGCACGAGCGCTGTGCCAGGGGCAAGCAGCGAGCACAGCCGGCAGGGGTACCGTGTGGTGCGCCGGGCCGGCCGCTACCGGGTCTTCGCGCAGGCACCGGTGGAGGTCGTGGCCGGGCGCTTCGGCCCCGTCGGGCGTCTCGACGGGCTCGTCGAGATCTGGAACGGGATGCCCTTTCTCAGCCCGCTCTGGTGGCGCGGACCGAGACTCGTGTTCCTCCACCACGTCCACGCGGAGATGTGGGCGATGGTGCTCCCACGGCGGCTCGCCGCCGCCGGCAACACCCTGGAGTCACGGGTGGCCCCGCCGCTCTACCGCCGCAGCCGCATCGTCACCCTGTCGCGATCCTCCCGGCAGGAGATCATTGACTCGCTCGGTATGCGCCCCGATCTCGTCAGCGTCCTGCCGCCGGGAATCGACGAGCGCTTCTGCGCCGGCGAGGGCGGGAGGAGCCCCGCCCGCAACAAGGCGGACCACCCCCTCGTCGTGGCCGTAGGGCGGCTCGTGCCCGTGAAGCAGTTCGACCGGGTCGTCGCCGCCGCCAGGCCGCTGGCCGCCCTCCATCCCGGCCTCGAGATCGTGATCGTCGGCGAAGGCTATGGGCGCCCGCGACTGGAAGCCGCCATCGAGGAGGCGGGTGCGGGCGACGTCGTGCGCCTCACCGGCCACCTCCCCATCGACGAGCTCGTGACGCTGTACCGCCGGGCGTGGGTGCTCGTTTCCACGTCCGCCCGGGAGGGATGGGGCATGACGGTGACCGAGGCTGCCGCCTGCGGCACACCCGCCGTCGTGTCCCGCATCCCCGGACATGTCGACGCCGTCGAGGACGGCGTCACCGGCCTTGTCGTCGACAACGAGGACCAATTCGTAAAAGGCGTCGACCGGCTGCTGGCCGACGGCGCCCTGCGGGCGAGGATGTCGAAGGCGGCGCAGGAGCGGGCGCGCCGATACCTCTGGGAGGCGACGGCCCTCGGCGCCCTCGAACTGCTCGCCGACGAGGCCCGACGGGTGCGCCGGCACTAGCTCGTCGCTCCGCCCGGAGGCTCCTGGCGGCTGCGAGGGCTTGCGGAAACTCCGGCGGGCGAGGCACGGTCGGCCGACCGCTGCCGGGTGATCTCGACGAGGGCGTCGGCCGCAAGGGCCACAAAGGCGACGAAGGCGGCGATGTTCGTGCCCGAGAAGCTCCCCGGCCAGCTGTCGCCCGGCGGGTAGTGGTACGTCATCTGACCTGCGACCGTGAGCCCACCGGCGAGCACGGCCGCAGTGACGACGCCGAGTGTCAGCACGGACCGCGTGCCGCCGAACCTGGCGCTCAGCAGGGTGGCCAGGGTGACCGCTGCCCCGATCGCCGAGGAGCCGGGCGGCAAGACGGCAAAGCAGATGGCGCCGACGACGACGGCGACGGCCACGGCGGCGAGCACGCTTGCCGGCTTGCCGCCGGCGAGCCACGGTGGCGCGAGCGTTGCCGGCCAGCGCCCGTCGGGGGCGGCCGCCACCTCCGCCGTGGATGCCGTGGCCTCCCCTGCCTCCTGCCCTCGGACCCCTGGCGGCTCCGGGCTGCGTCTCCCTGTCCGGCGAAAGCCCCGCCGTAGGCGGTGGCGGTAGCGGTCGC
>DASPSK010000016.1:0-3608 GCA_035623975.1 Acidimicrobiales bacterium
CTCGGTTCCCGGCTACCCGGATCTCACGCTCGAGGACCTCATCCTCATGACGACGCCGCCCTCCTCGTACCCATGGCAGTCGGTCTCTCTGCCCAGCCTGCCGCTGGCGGCTGACGAAACAGCGGGCGGGACTGTCACCTACACGGCGTCCCTCGCTGTCAGCAACACGCCCGAGACCGTGCAGGTCGCGATCAGCCTGCCTCCAACATTTGCCTATGTCCCGGACAGCACCACGCTCGACGGCGCGCCGGCGCCCGAGCCCACACCGACGGATTGCGCGATATTCGGCGGTCAAGCCTCGTGTTCGCTTGGCTGGACGTTCGCCCTCGGTGTGGGCAGCCACACCCTGAGACTGGAGGCGAACGCCGGCATCGGCCTCGGATCCACGGCAGCCACGCTCTCGACCTTTGTCGCGGGCCTCCCCGGACCGTCTTCGTCGGCCACGGTCGACGTCGTCGATGGCGAGTCCCCGGCCGTGAACGCCGCGAGCACGGCGCCACAGCTCGCTGCCGGTACGCCTCCCGCGACCGGGGGCGACCTCAACATCGGCTACCTCACGTCTCCCGGTGACTTGAACGATTGGCAGGTGACCGTTCCCCAGGGCGATGAGCTCAGCCTCGCCCTCACGAACCTTCCGGCGACCTACGACCTCGAGCTGTTCGGCCCGAACGCCTCGCAGCTGCAGGGCACGCCGAGTCAGGACCTGTCCGGCGTGACCGACGAGCTGCCGTCCGTCACACCGGGGGCTACGACCGAGCCCACCCCTGGATCGCAGGACATCCCCGTTACGCCGCCGCCCGGAGATCAGCTCGAAGCCCTCTCCAACAACCCCGACAGCCAGGACCAGTACATCCAGACGACTCCGCTGGCGGCGGGGACCTACATCGTGCAGGTGTCCGGCTACAACGGCGCCTACAGCTCACAGCCCTATCTGCTGCGCGCCAACCTCCTCGGGGGTGCGACGGCACCGAGCTGTCCGGGAGGGATCTCGTACCTCAACGCGCTCGCCGCCGCTGCCAGCGGGCCGGTCACCATCCCGAGTGGCGTGAACACGCTCTTTCTCGTCGACACCCAGCGGCTCTCCGCCGCTTTCGGCACCTCGGCGGAGAGCACGATCATGGCCGACCTCGAGCAGGTGGCCTCCGATTCCGGCGCAGGTGTCAATGGGGCCGTCATCCCGGTGGACGCCTACTCCGGCGTGCAGAACGCCTACAGCATCTGGAATCAGAATCCCTGCTCGGTGAGCGCCGCCAACGGCGTCGTGGCGGCCATCGCCTCCGTGGTCGACCAGATACGGGCGGACAACCCGACGGTGCAGAACCTTGTCATCGTGGGTGCGGACGACCAAATCCCCTTCGCCCGCCTGGCGGACGGCGCCACCCAGTCGAACGAGCGCGACTACGGCGATTCTGCCGCCATCGGGCAGAACAACGTCGAGGCGGACGCCCTCTCGCTGGGGTACTACTTCAGCGACGACCCCTACGCAGCCAGCCAGCCGCTCGGTGTCGGCAGTGCCACGCTGTACACGCCACAGCTGGCCGTCGGGCGCCTCGTCGAGTCGGCTTCGGAGATCGAATCGGCCCTCACGCGATTTGTCAGTTCGAACGGCGATCTCAATGCCACCGCCAGCCTCACGACTGGCTACTCGTTCCTCACCTCGGGAGCAGACGCCGTGGAGGCGAACCTCGCGGCCGACGGCCTCAGCCCATCGGCCCTCATCAACGAGAGCTGGACAGAAGCCAACCTCGACTCCGCCCTCACTGCGAGCCCGACGCCGGGTGTCGACAGCATCAACGCTCACTTCGACTACTCGCGTGCCCTGCCGGCCTACGACAACGCCAACAACGTCACGACCAACCTGTTCACGACGACGGACATACGCAGCTCGTTGAGCTCCTACGCGGGCAGGCTGCTGTTCTCGATGGGCTGTCACGCCGGCCTCGACGTCGATGATGCCGAGGTGGACGCCTCGGTCGGCGCCATAGCTCCGATCGACGACTGGGCGAAGACATTCGCCGACGCCGGCGCCCTTTGGGTGGCCAACACCGGCTACGGCTATGCCGACACGGACACGATCGCCTACTCGGCCAAGCTGATGACCGAGTTCGCCGGCGACCTGAACGGTTCGCTCACCATCGGTGAAGCCTTGACGGAGGCCAAGCAGCAGTACGCAGCCGGCAACGCCATCCTCAGCCCGTATGACCTGAAGGCGCTCATGGAGTCGACGTTTTACGGGTTGCCCATGTACTACCTGAACAAGCCGCCCACGCCCGTGGCACCGCCGAGCGGCCCGCCGACGGGAACGGACCCCACCACGGGTCTCACGGACGCTCCCGTGTCCGCCAGTCTCCCCACTGGAGGCGGCACTGGCGACCTCGGGCTCGTCTCGACGAGCAACGGCAACTACTACCAGGTGAACGGCGCCGCTAACGGCGGGACGCAGGCCACCGAGTACCGTCCGATCGAGCCGCTCGCCACCTACCCGGTGAGCGAGCCGGGCCTCATCCCCCACGGTGCCCTCATCACGGGGCTCAGCTCGACGGACGTGGCCGACCCGACGCCGGCGTACTCCCTGCCGGCTGCCGGTGCGGACGGCGCCACGCCCCCCGCCATCGGCGAGGCCGCCTTCCCGGGCACGTTGCAGCGAGTGGCGACCTATGGGACCTTCACGGCGAGCGGAACCGGGCAGGGAGCCCAGCTCGACCTTGTCGCCGGCCAGTTCCTCCCGAGCGCTTCGGGCTCCGGCGGCGGCACGGAGCGCCTCTTCACCTCGATGAGCGCCAAGGTGTTCTATCTGCCGTCGAGCAGTCAGTACGCAGACGACTACACGCCGCCTACGATCGAATCTACGCAGTCGTTCATCTCGACGAGCGGGCTGAACTTCGACGTGCAGGTTGCGCCCTCGAGCGCACCGGTGGCCGAGGTGCTCGTGGTGTACACCGACGGCCAGAACCCGGGAACCTGGCAGTCCGACCTGCTCTCGTTGTCGAGTGGCGAGAGCTGGATCGGGAACGTGCCGCCGACGCCGAGCGGACAGGTGCAGTACATCGTCGAGGCCGTCGATGCCGCCGGCAACGTCGCCGTCTCGAACAACGAGGGCACCGCCTTCAACACCGTGGCGCAGCCGGTCATCGCGATCACGCTCTCGGGCAACGGACCGACCAACGGCTACTACACAGGACCCGTCACCGCCAACATCACGGCGCCCGCGGGCTCCACCTATGTGCTGGACGGATCGCCGTCGACGGTGCTGCCGACCAGCGGGGCGGTCGTCGTCTCAACCGCCGGTGAGCACACCCTCACCGTGACGGACCCGAACGGCGACACCGCTACCCAAGCCTTCGCCATCTCCATGTACCAGACGACGACCTCGCTGTCCGCCAACCCGACCTCCTCAGTCGTCGGCCAGCAGGTCAGTTTCACGGCTGCCGTGGCCGCCGCCAGCTCCGGCGGCGGCAGCCCGAGCGGGAACGTCGAGTTCTTGGACGGCACGACACCGATCGCGAGCTGCGGTGGGGTGAGCGGAACGGCCCTGAGCGGCGGCGACGCCACCTGCTCGGTCACCTATGGGTCGCCCGGGATCCACGAGATCACCGCCAGCTACCTCG
>DASPSK010000080.1:0-16520 GCA_035623975.1 Acidimicrobiales bacterium
TGGTGGCGCGCACGTGGTCGTCGATGACCCGGGGCCCCCTGGTGAGATCCCCGTACTCGGCCGTGTCCGAGATGGAGAAGCGCATGCCGGAGATGCCCTGTTCGTACATGAGGTCGACGATGAGCTTGAGCTCGTGCAGGCATTCGAAGTAGGCGGACTCCGGCTGGTAGCCGGCCTCCACGAGGGTCTCGAATGCGGCCGTTACGAGGGCCGTCACCCCACCGCAGAGCACGACCTGCTCGCCGAACAGGTCGGTCTCGGTCTCTTCCTCGAACGTGGTCTCGAGGACGCCGGCGCGAGTGGCGCCGAGGGCATCGGCATAGGACAGCGCCAGCTGCATCGCCTTGCCGGACTCGTCGGCGGAGACGGCGATGAGCGAGGGCACGCCCCCGCCTTCGGTGTAGGTGCGCCGCACGAGGTGGCCGGGGCCCTTCGGGGCAACCATGCCGACGTCCACCCCCGCCGGCGGGTTGATGAGCCCGAAACGGATGTTGAAGCCGTGAGCGAAGAACAAGGCGTCACCGTCCCCGAGGTGAGGTGCGATCTCTGCCTCGTAAACGGCCGCCTGCTCGGTGTCGGGCAGCAGCATCATGACGAGGTCGGACTCGGCAGCCGCCTGCGCCACCGGCACGACACGAAGCCCCGCCGCCTCCGCCTTGGCCCGCGAGGCCGATCCTTCCCGCAAGCCGACGCGGACGTCGACCCCTGAATCACTCAGGTTGAGAGCATGCGCATGGCCCTGGGAGCCGTACCCGATGATCGCCACCTTGCGGGCGCGAACGAGCGCCTGATCGGCGTCCTTCTCATAGAAAAGCTGTGCCACGGTTTGGGTTTCCTCTCCTGTGTCTCTGGCAGGGCCGAGTGCCGGTGCCCCGGCGGTGGACGATGTCAGCGGTGGACGATGTCTGAGGGCCTCAGGCGCTTTCCAGACTCTGATCAGCCTCCGAGGCGGTGCTGGTGGCACCCAGCTTAGGGAGTGCCACGCGACCGGTCCGTTGGAGCTCGATGATGCCGTAGGACCGCATGAGCTCCTCGAAGTCGTCCAGGGCATCGGGGGCGCCCGCCAGCATCACCGTGACGGCGTCGAGGCCGACGTCGACGATCTGACCGCCGAAGACGCCGACGAGCTGGATCACCTGGGCACGCTCGTCGGCGTTGGCGGAGATGGTGACGAGCAGCAACTCGGCCTCGCGGGCCTCGTCGGGATGCAGCTCTGAGATCTCGACAACGTTGATGAGCTTGTCCAGCTGGGCGATCACCTGCTCGAGGGGGGCGGACTCGACGTCGACGACGATCGAGATGCGCGAGAAGCGAGCATCGTCAGTGGGGGCAACCGCCAGCGAGAAGATGTTGTAGCCGCGCCGGGCGAACAGGCTGGCGACGCGCGTGAGCACGCCGGCCTTGTTCTCGACGAGCACAGAGAGCAGGTGGTGACGAGCCGTGCTCATGAGGCCGCCTGGCGGTGCCGCTGGGACGGGTGCACGACGATGTCGTCGTTGGATGCTCCGGCCGGCACCATCGGGAAGACTTGTTCCATCGAGTCCGTGCGGAAGTCGACGACGACCGGCCGGTCGTCGATCTGGTTCGCCTTGTCGATCGCCGGCAGCACCTCCTCGGGCGTCTCCACGCGCAGTCCGACACAACCCATCGACTCTGCCCAGCCGACGTAGTCCGGCAGGTCCGGGGAGAGGTACACCTCGGAGTAGCGCTCCTCGTAGAACATGTGCTGCCACTGACGGACCATGCCGAGGTAGGCATTGTTGAGGATGGCGATCTTCACCGGGATGCGCTCGGCGCTCGCCGTGACGAGCTCCTGGGCGGTCATCTGGAAACAGCCGTCTCCGTCGACTGCCCACACCATGGCGTCGGGGCGGCCCACCTTGGCACCGATGGCAGCCGGCACGGCGAAGCCCATCGTTCCGAGCCCTCCCGAGTTGACCCACGTGTTCGGCTGCTCGAAACGCCAGTACTGCGACGCCCACATCTGATGCTGGCCGACCCCCGAGGCGAGGATCGTGCCGGCCGGGGTGTTGTCGCGGAGGACTTCGAGGACGAACTGGGGCTTCAGCAACGGCGGGCGGCCGGCGGCACCGGTTCCGGCGCTCGTCGTCTCCGTCTCGGCGGGCCCTTCGTAGGTGAGGGGGAATTGCTCCTGCCACGTGCGCAGCTGCCCGATCCAGCCCGCCAGGCGAGCGGGCTCGAGCTCCCCGGCGGCTGCCCGGGGCGTCAAGGCCGAAACGAGCGCCTCGGTGGCCAGCCGGCAGTCGGCGACGATGCCGACCTCGGGTCGGCGAACCTTGCCGAGCTCGGCCTTGTCGATGTCGACGTGGATCACTTTGGCATGCGGGGCAAACGCCGAGACCTTGCCCGTGACCCGGTCGTCGAAGCGGCTCCCGAGCGCCACGAGCAGGTCCGCCTGTTGCATGGCCGTCACGGCCGTGTAGTTGCCGTGCATGCCCGGCATCCCGAGGCAGAGGGGGTGGCTGTCGGGGAAGGCGCCCCGGGCCATCAACGTCGTGACGACAGGTATGCCGGTCAGCTCGGCCAGCTCGACCAGCGCCGCCGAGGCGCGCGACTTGAGGACACCGCCCCCGGCGTAGATCACCGGACGGCGAGCGGCCGCCATGAGCTCGGCCGCCGCCGCGATGAGCTTCGCCGCCGGCTGCGAGGGCGGCCGGTAGCCGGGCAGGTCCAAGCTCTCGGGCCAGTACCACTCCATCGTCTGCAGGGAGACGTCCTTCGGCACGTCCACGAGCACGGGACCGGGCCGGCCGGTGGTGGCGACATGGAACGCCTCGGCGATCACGCGGGGGATGTCGGCGGCATCGGTCACGAGCCAGTTGTGCTTCGTCACGCCCATCGTGATGCCGGTCGTGTCCGCTTCCTGGAAGGCGTCGGTGCCGATGGCAGCGGTCGGGACCTGGCCGGTGATGACCACGATCGGGATCGAGTCCATGTAGGCGTCGCACAGCGGCGTGACGATGTTCGTGGCGCCGGGCCCGCTCGTGACGATGGCGACGCCCGGGCGGCCGGTGACATGGGCATAGCCCTCTGCCATGTGCCCGGCGCCCTGCTCGTGGCGAACAAGGATGTGGCGGATGGGTGAGTCGATGATCGGGTCGTACACCGGGAGGATGCAACCGCCCGGGAGGCCGAACATCACCTCGACGCCTTGGGTTTCGAGGCTCTTGACGAGGGCTTGTGCTCCGGTCAACTGCATGGCCGTGGGTCTCCTTGGGTGTCGGCTGTTCTGGTCGGGATTTCTCGGAGCGGTGCGGTGTTGCAGGCTGTTCTGGGCCGCCCCGGAAAACAAAACGACCTCCCCTTCTGGGGAGGTCGAGGCGCACGGACGCAGGCGGGCGTCGTGCGCTAGCGAATAAGTACGAGGACGCGGACGGACGTGCTCACGGAGCAAGTATGACCGAGGTTGCCGAGGGTCGCAACCTCGGGCCGGCCGCCAGCGGTGAGGGTGGTCCTCAGGGCTCGGTGACGGCACCCCGCTCCGCGCCGGTGACGAGGCGGGCGTACTTGGCGAGGGCACCGGTCGTGTAGCGGGGTGCGAGCGGTTTCCAACCGGCACGGCGCCGGTCGAGCTCCTCGGCCTCGACGAGCAGGTCGAGGCGACCCGTCACGGTGTCGAGCACGATGCGGTCGCCGTCGACGACGAGGGCGATCGGCCCGCCGACGGCGGCCTCTGGGGCGACGTGGCCGACGCAGAATCCGTGCGTGCCCCCGCTGAAGCGGCCATCGGTCACTAGGGCGCAGTCCGCTCCCCGGCCGGCGCCCTTCATGGCGCCGGTCACGGCCAGCATCTCTCGCATGCCGGGACCGCCCTTCGGTCCTTCGTAGCGGATGACGGCGACGGTGCCCGGCGGGATGGAGCCGGCGAGGATGGCGTCCATGGCGGCGCTCTCGCCGTCGAAGACACGGGCCGTGCCCTCGAAGCTCGGGGCATCGAGCCCGGCGATCTTCACGACGGCGCCTTCGGGTGCGAGGGAGCCGCGCAGGATGGCCAAGCCGCCGTCGAGATGGATCGGATCGCTCACCGGACGCGCCACCGTGCCGTCCGGGGCAGGAGGCGCCAGCCTCTCCAGGTTCTCCGCAACGGTGCGGCCGGTCACTGTCAGGCAGTCGCCGTGCAGGAGGCCGGCCTCGAGGAGGGCGCGCATGACCATGGGCACTCCACCCACGCGGTCGAGGTCGACCATGTGGAAGCGGCCGTGGGGTTTCATGTCGGCGATGTGCGGGACTCGCTTGCCAATACGGGAGAAGTCGTCGATGGAGAGCTCGACGCGGGCCTCGTTCGCGATGGCCAGCAGGTGCAGCACGGCGTTCGTCGAGCCGCCGAGAGCCATCGTGACGGCGATGGCGTTCTCGAAAGCTTCCTTCGTGAGGATCTGGCGCGGCCGGATGCCGGCTGCGAGCAGACCCATGACGGCGCGGCCGCTCTCGGTGGCGATGTCGTCGCGGCGGGGGTCGACGGCCGGGACCGAGGCGCTGCCGGGCAGCGCCAACCCGATCGCCTCCGAGATCGAGGCCATCGTGTTGGCCGTGAACATGCCGGCGCAGGCGCCCTCACCCGGGCAGGCGTTCCGCTCGATGGCCTCGAGCTCCTCGGCTGAGCACTCACCGGCGGCGTAGGCTCCCACCGCCTCGAAGACCGAGACGACGTCGAGGGCGCGATCTCCGAGGTGCCCAGGCAGGATGGATCCGGCATAGACGAAGACCATCGGCAGATCCAGGCGGCCGGCTGCCATCATCATGGCCGGCAACGACTTGTCACAGCCGGCCAGGCCGACGAAGGCATCGAAGCGCTCGGCGTGCATGACCACCTCGACCGAGTCGGTGATCACCTCCCGGCTCACGAGGGAGGCCCGCATCCCTTCGTGGCCCATCGAGATCCCGTCGGAGACGGCGATGGTGACGAACTCGAACGGGTAGCCGCCCGCCTCCCGCACGCCTGCCTTCGCACGTTGCGCCAGACGGGCGAGTGGCATGTTGCACGGAGTCACCTCGTTCCACGTGGAGGCGATGCCGACCTGCGGCTTGGCGAAGTCCTCGTCCCGGAGGCCGACGGCTCGGAGCATCGCTCGTGCGGGCGCCCGCCTCGCTCCCTCGGTCACGTCCTGGCTATGGATCTTCACGGGCGTCGGTGTCGGTTCGGCCATGGACGAAGGCTACGCGATGTGCGCACCGCTTCGGCCGGCCGCCGGGCGCCTCCGAGCGATCCGGTTGCCTGGCGCGACCGGACACCTGCCGGCTTGCTCGATGTGGGCGCACAGATGCGCTGAAGACCCGCCCGCCAACCCCCGACCAGCATCCCCTCAGCCTTTGCGGGCTTCGAGCGCCGCCGTCACGACCTTCGGGTTGGCACGGCCCTTCGTCTCCCTCATCACCTGGCCCATGAGGAACTGGGCGACCTTGGGGTCGCCGGCGCGGTAGCGCTCCCACTCGGCCGGGTGGGCGGCGATGAGCGCGTCGACGAGGGCGTCGATCTCCGACGACGCCATCGCCCCGAAACCCAGCCTGGCGGCGATCTCCGCCGGCTCGCCGCCCGAGTCGATCATCTCGGCCAGCACCGTCTTCGCCTGCGTCGCCGAGAGCTTGCCGGCAGCCTCCATCTCGAGGAGGGCGGCGAAGCGACCCGGGTCGAGCGATCGCGCACCTTCGGCCCTGGCGGCCGCCTCGTTGGCGGTGCGCGCCAGCGTCAGCCTGGCATCGGCGCCGGCGGCGACGGCGGCGAGCACGAGGCCGTCGAGGTCGAGCTCGATGACGGTCTGGATCTGCTCGACCGTACCGTCGCTGCCCACGAGCTCTGCCAGGCGGCGGCGCCGCTCCGCCGGCATGACGCCGAGGCCGGCGCGGGCCGCCGCCAGGAGTTCCTCGTCCGGCACGACGGGCACGAGGTCGGGCTCGGGAAAGTAGCGGTAGTCGTAGGCCTCTTCCTTCGAGCGCAGCGAGTGGGTCAGGCCGGTGCTCTCGTCGAAGTGGCGGGTTTCTTGGGCGACGGCCTCGCCCGCCGAGACGAGAGCGATCTGGCGCTCGGCCTCGTGCTCGATCGCTCGCACGAGCGAGCGCAACGAGTTCAGGTTCTTCACCTCGCAGCGTGTGCCGTACTCCGTGCTCCCCACGGGGCGGACCGAGACGTTGGCGTCCACTCGCAGCGAGCCCTCCTCCATGCGGCCATCCGAGGCGCCCGCAGCCACGACGATCGCTCGCAGCTCGGTGACGTACGCCCGCGCCTGCGCGGCCGAGGAGATGTCGGGGGCGGACACGATCTCCACGAGGGGCACGCCGGCGCGGTTGTAGTCGACGAGGGCGTAGCTGGCGCCGTGGATGCGCCCGCCACCGCCGCCGACGTGGGTCGTCTTGCCCGTGTCCTCCTCGATGTGCGCCCGCACGATGCCGACACGTGAGCCGTCCGGCAGCTCGAGGTGGCCGTCGACGTTGATGGGGGCGTCGTACTGGCTGATCTGATAGTCCTTCGGCATGTCCGGGTAGAAGTAGTTCTTCCGGTGGAAGATCGACGGCTCGATCCGGCACGAGAGCGCCTCTCCGATGCGCATGGCGAGCTCGACGGCCCGACGGTTGAGGACCGGAAGGGAGCCGGGCAGGCCGAGGCAGACGGGGCAGATGTTCGTGTTCGGCTCGGAGCCGAACTGGTTGGCGCACGAGCAGAACAGCTTCGTGGCCGTGGAGAGCTCGCAGTGGACTTCGAGGCCGATGACGGTTTCGTAAGCGGTTTCACTCACCGGGCACCGCCTCACCACCGGCCCGCCGCACTCGAGCCGGGCCACGCACCGACGGCGAGGCGGCCGCCTCGAGGGCGGCCCCCACCCGCAGCATGACGGCTTCGCCGAGCGCCGGCGCCAGCACCTGTACGCCGATCGGCAGCCCATCGAGGTCGAGGGCGAAAGGCACCGACACGGCCGGATGACCGGAGAGGTTCGACGGGATCGTGCACAGGTCCGACAGGTACATCTCGATGGGGTTCGCCGTCTTGGCCCCGAGCCTGAAGGCGGCCGACGGCGTCGTCGGTGCCAAGAGCACGTCGAAGCGCTCGTAGGCCGCCTCGAAGGCCCGGATCAGAAGCGTGCGGGCTTTTTGGGCCTGCCCGTAGTAGGCGTCGTAGTAGCCGGACGAGAGGGCGTAGGTGCCGATCATCACCCGCCGGCGCACCTCTGCCCCGAAACCCTCCGCCCGCGTCCTCGCGTTCATCGTCTCCACATCCGGGCCGTCGACGCGGAGCCCGTAGCGAACGCCGTCGTAGCGCGCCAGGTTGGAGGAGGCTTCCGCCGGGGCGATGATGTAGTAAGCGGGCAGGCCGAGGAGCATCTCGGGGATCGAGACCTGCTCGACCTTGGCCCCGGCCCGCGCCAGCGCCTCACCGGCATCGTCGGCCGCCTTCGAACAGGACTCGGCCACGTCGGCGAGAAAGTCGGAGATGAGGCCGACGCGCAAACCGTCGACCCCGTCGTAGAGCCCTTCGAGAAGAGACGGCGCCGGCTGGCCGAGCGACGTCGAGTCGGCCGGGTCGTGCCCGGCGATGACCTCGAGGGCGGCGGCAGCATCTCCCACCTCGACGGCGAAGGTCCCGATCTGGTCGAGAGAGCTGGCAAAGGCGATGAGGCCGTAGCGGGAGACGAGCCCGTAAGTGGGCTTGATGCCGACGACGCCGCAGAGGGAGGCCGGCTGGCGGATGGAACCTCCCGTGTCCGAGCCGAGGCTCGTGGCCACGAAGCCGGCGGCCACCGCCGCCGCCGATCCGCCCGAGGAACCACCTGGCACCCTGGTGAGGTCCCAGGGGTTGTAGGTGGGACCGAAGGCAGAGTTCTCCGTCGACGATCCCATGGCAAATTCGTCGAGGTTCGTCTTGCCGACGGCGATGGCGCCCGCCTGTCGCAGGCGGGAGACGACGGTGGCGTCGTAAGGAGGCCTCCAGCCTTGAAGGATCCTCGACGAGCACGTCGTCTCGATGCCCTGCGTGCACAGGTTGTCCTTGAGCGCCACCGGGACGCCGGCGAGCGGGCCGGGATCGACGCCACGGGCAACCGAGTCGTCCACGCGGACGGCAGCCGCCAGGGCGGCCTCTTCGGTGAGGAGGTTGAAGCAGTGGAGCGATCTGTCCTGCTCGTGTATGCGGCCAAGCGCCTCTTCGAGCACGTTCACGGCTGTCGCCTCGCCGGAGCGGACGGCGTGGGCGATCGCCCGCACGCCCCGGTCGAGCAGATGCCCCTCGGTGCCCTCGCTCACGGGGAGTCACCGAGGATGGACGGGACGAGGAATCGGTCGCTCTCCACGGCCGGAGCCGCCGCCAGCACGATCTCCCGATCCAGGCAGGGGCGCACCTCGTCGGGGCGGAGGACGTTCTCGAGCGGGAGGGGATGGGCCGTCGGGGGGATGTCGGCCGTGTCCAGCCGGCGCACCTTGTCGACATGGTCCAGCAGGGCGGACAGCTCGCCCTGCAATGTGGCGATCTCGCCGTCGGTCAACTCGAGGCGTGCCAGCTTGGCGACGTGCCGGACCTCCTCGAGCGAGATGAGTTCAACGCTCGCAGCCATCTAGATCGAAACCACCTTCAGGGCGAAGCTGACGGCGCGCTCCTCGATCTCGTGGGCGTCGATGTCCAGTGTGGCCACGTGGTAGCTGTTCTCGAGGAAGACTCGCTCGACGGGGCCGCCATAGCGCTCGGCGAGCAGGTCGCCTGAGCTCGTCGGCACGACGTGGTCGGCGCGGCTCGACAGCAGCAGCAGCGGGACTCCGATGTGGCCGAGGGTGGGGACAAGATCGCGCACGCCTTCGAAGAGCGAGAGGAGGGGCTCTATCGGGGTCTCGGGGTAGGCGCCTTCGGTCGTGTCCGGCTTGGCGATGTCCGAGCCGATGCCCGGGATCCGGTCCGTACCTCCCTCGACGGTGGCGCGGAGCATGTCGATGAAGGATTCGGCGGGTGGTTCGACGAGCGGGTTGACAAGGACGAGGCCGCTCAGCTCGGGGTGCCGGCTGGCGAGCCAGAGCGCCAGGGTGCCCCCCATCGACAAGCCGGCCACGACCGTTCGGTCAGACTGCGCCGCCAGGGCCGTGTACGCCTGCTCGGCCGCCTCCGACCAGTCCCGCCAGCGGGTGGACAGGAGGTCCTCCACAGCGGTGCCGTGACCCGGGAGGAGCGGCAGCTCGACGGAGAAACCCACGTCGGCGAACGCCTCTGCCAGCGGGCGCATGGAGCCAGGGTTACCGGTGAACCCGTGCAGCACGAGGGCACCGTTGGGTCCGCTGACGGCCGAGAAGGGCTCCGCTCCCGGCATGATCGGCGGGGCCTTCTCGGCGGGCACGATGGGGTCAGAAGTTGAAGAGTCGGCGGTCACCCGCCCATCGTAATGCGGGGTCGTCGTCGCCCAAAAGGGGCCTTGCGCATGTCTGCTCGGGCGCGGAACCGATAGTCTCCCGAGGCACTCGCCCGGAGACAGAGGGAGTTGCCCGATGGTTGCGTATCAATTCTTGAGCCCTGAGTGGACCGAAGAGGCCCGCAGGCTACGGGCCGAGTACGCCGATCGGGTGCCTTCCCTGCCGGCGCCGGTGCGGATGAACCTCGTCGTGAACGACACCCCCTTCGGCGAGGGCTCGATCGACGCTCACCTCGACACCTCCGACGGTGAATTCGTGCTCGAGAGCGGTCACCTCGAACCGGCGGACCTGAAGGTCACGATCGACTACGAGACCGCCAAGGCCATCTTCATCGAGGGCAACCCCCAAGCGGCCATGCAGGCGTTCATGGCCGGTCGTATCAGGGTCGAGGGCGACATGACGAAGCTGCTGGCGCTCCAGGGCG
The DNA here is from genome assembly GCA_035623975.1 of Acidimicrobiales bacterium. Classification (GTDB taxonomy): domain Bacteria; phylum Actinomycetota; class Acidimicrobiia; order Acidimicrobiales; family Bog-793; genus JAKACA01. The sequence goes on from DASPSK010000080.1 coordinate 9,827, forward strand.
CCCCGACCGACCCGCTGCATGTCGAGATGGCCCACCGGATGCGGGAGATCACCGAATAGGGCGCCTCGGCCCGCGCCGGCCGTCAGGCGCGGGCGGCGGAGCCGTCAGGCGCGGGCGGCGGAGCCGTCCACGATGGCGGGCACTTGCTCGGCCAGCTCGGCGACGGTCCAGCGATCACCCTTGTCGATCTCGTGGGTGAGCGTCCAGGGCTGGAAGTACTGCACCTTGCTGCCCTGCACGAAGAAGACCTTGCCCGTGAACGGGCACAGGTCGCTCGAGAGGTAGCCGACGAGCGGCGAGATGTTGGCCGGATCCCAGGCGTCGAAGGCCCCCGGGTCGGGCGGCGGCTGCACGATGTCGGAGAGGCCCGGCGTGGACTCCGTCATCCTCGTACGGGCTGCCGGGGAGATGGCGTTCACCCGCACGCCGTAGCGAGACAGCTCTTGGGCGGTGATGATGGTGAACGCCGCCAGGCCGGCCTTGGCCGTGCCGTAGTTCGACTGGCCGGGGTTGCCGAGCAGACCGGAGGTCGAGGACGTGTTCACGACGGCCGCCTTCACGTCCTTGCCCGCCTTCGACTGCTCCCGCCAGTAGGCGGCCGCCCACCGCGTGGGCACGAAATGACCCTTCAGATGAACATGGATGACGGCATCCCACTCCTCCTCCGTCATGTTCACGAGCACGCGGTCGCGAAGGATGCCGGCGTTGTTGACGAGGATGTGGAGGTCGCCGAAGGCCTCGACGGCAGAGTTGACCAGTCGCTGGCCACCCTCCCAGTCGGCAACGTCGTCGGCGTTGGCGATGGCTTCACCGCCCATCTTCTTGATCTCTTCGACGACCTGTTCGGCCGGCGAGCGGTCGTCGCCGGACCCGTCCACGGCGCCACCGAGGTCGTTGACGACGACCTTGGCACCCTCGCTGGCGAAGAGCAGGGCGTGCTCCCGCCCGATGCCACGACCAGAGCCGGTGATGATGGCGACTTTCCCTTCCAGCGCACCCATGACGGTGGTGTCCTCCTCGACATCTAAAAAGCGAAGGTGTTGCGGTAGCGACCCGGCGAAGCCTTGGCCGCCACGTTGTCAGGATTGCACCGGCAGGTCAAACGGCGAGAGGACGCCCGCCGGACGGCGCCGCGCCAGCCCGCCCGCCCTCAGACGGCGAAGAGGTACACCGTCGTACCCTGCGGCTCGAAACTGCCGATTCTCGGGAACGTGTCGATGACGGTGCCCCCGCCTTCGGCGATCACCGAGAAGCCCAGACCCTGGAGCACGTGTGTGGCCTGCGCCACCGAGTCACCCACGATGTAGCCAGGGATCTGGAAGTACTCGGGCCCCCGCGAGATCGTGACCCGGACCGTCGTGCCGTACGGCTGCAGGCCGGACGACGCGCTCGGCGACGTCGCGATGACAAAGCCGGCGCCGATGGTACGGCTGTAGGCCATCGCCCTCACCGCCTTGAAACCGTCGGACGCCAGCAGCTGCTGAGCTTGCACGAAGGTGTCTGTGGTCGGCACCGCAGGGACAGCCCTCGGGGGAGGGCCTTTCGAGACCGTGATCGTGATGACCGTATCGGGCGGGACGGTTCCGGTGTTCGGGCTCCAGCTGATCACGTAGCCGGCTGGGACGGTGGCGCTGTACTCGCTCGGTCCCAGCTTGTGACGCAGGTGCCCGGCCGTGAGTGTCCGCTCTGCGGTGACGGAGTCGTCCCCCGTCAAGCTCGGCACCGGGACCGGCTCGACGCCTCTCGACACCTCGAGGCCGATCACGCTGTGGATGCGCTCGTGACGGCCGGCGGGGACGGACTGGGCGATCACCACCCCGGCCGGCACCCTCGCCGAGTACGCCGTCGACGTCTCCTTAGCCACGAGGCCGACGCGGGCGGCAGCCTTTTCGGCTCTGGCAAGCGTCAAGGACTTCAGGCTCGGTACGACGTGGCCGTACACGGAGTTGTGGATCTCGAGCACTGCCGCGCCGGCGGCAGCGCCGAGAAGGATGACGGCCGCCACCACCCATTTCACCCAGCCCAAGCGCCTGCGCCGCCCTGGCTGGGAACGCCTGCCGCCGTCGACCGATTCCTGATCGAGGGAAAGCGCCTGCGGCTCGCCGGTCGGACCGGCCCTCTCCGGCGCGGGGTCCGCCGGCCGGGCCGGGCTCGCCGTCGCGGCATCGAGATGGTCCGATTCGGCGCCAAGACCGAGCAGCGTGAGCTCGTCGATCTCCTGCTCGAGGTCGACGGCGGACTCGGGATGGCCGCTCGTGGCAACGCCTCGCCCGGCTCCGGCGGGGCTTGCGTGGCCAGCCCTCGACTCGGAGAGCATGCCCTCGAGGGCGGCGTCGTCGATGACCGTCGGATCGCGGTCCGACCAGGTGACCGCGCCCGGAGCGGCCGACCTGCGGGCGAGCGGAAGCGGTGCCGCCGGCGGCAATTCGCGCCCGAGAAGCTCGAGATCCGAGTAGAGGGCGGCGGCATCCAGGCGGGCGAGCGGTTCGGAGATGGCCGCCTGGGCGAGGATCGGCGCCAGCGGGCCGAGCTCCGGGGCCGAGGGCAAGACGGCCCCGACACGAGCCATCAGCACCGCCGCGATGGTGTCACCGGCGAAGGGGACGCGGCCGGTGAGGGTTTCGTAGACGACAAGGGCGAGGGAGTAGACGTCGGTACGGTCGTCGAGAGGTCTCGCCTCGGCCTGTTCGGGCGAGGCGTAGCGGGCCGTGCCGAAGATGGCGCCGAACGGTTCGGTGAGAGCGGACTCGGCCAGGGCCCGCGCCACGCCGAAGTCGGCGATGCGCAAGTGGCCCTCGTCATCGAAGAGAAGGTTGCTCGGCTTGATGTCCCGGTGCACGATTCCGCGGCGGTGGGCGTACGCGAGGCCGGCGGCCGCCTCGGCACCGACGGCCGCCACCTGGGCGTGGCTCAGACGGGCGCCGGTGTCGAGGAGCGCCCGCAGGCTGCCGCCGCCCAGGTATTCGAGCACCAGGTACGGACCTTCAGCTTCCTCGCCCCAGTCGAAGACTCGCATGATGTGCGGGTGGTCTAAGGAGGCGGCAAGCCGGGCTTCGGCACGGAAGCGCCGCAGGAAGGCGCCATCGGCCGCCAGCATCGGATGCAGGACCTTCACGGCGACGCGACGGGCTAGTCGCGTGTCACTCGCGGCATAGACCTGGGAGGACGCGCCGGCACCGACCGGGGCGAGCAGCCGGTACCGGCCGCCTACCACGCGGCCGACCTGTTCTGCGATGCTCGTCATGAAACTCGCCCTTACGGTACCGGCTCACTGCGCCGAAGCGGTGGAGGGTGCTACCGGGCGACCCACCGAGGTCAGTGGCCGTCCATGAGCTGCCAGCGGACGCCATCGTTGGTGCGCCACACGCCCTGCCGGAAGACGATGGCCCAACCGAGCTCACTCGAGTTGAACGTGACGCCCACGTCGGTGTTCGGCTCCACTTCGGGGATGCCCTGAACCGGGAGCCAGGTTCCGCCGGAGTCCGAGGTCACGATGACGCCGACATCACGAATGCCGAGCCAGGCCTGCGTGGAGTCGATCGTGGCCAGCTGGGCGATCCAGCCCGACAGAGGGATCTGACCGACCGGAGCTGCCCCCGGGCTCGTAAAGCCGGTGGAGGCCACGAGTGCCCAGTGCCGGGCGTCGTCGTAAGAGCGATAGACGAGCTTCGGCTCGCCCTCCTCGCCGGGCTGTGTGAGGGCGCCGCAGATCAACCAGAGAGCGGACGGGACGCCTGGTGGAGGTGGCGGGGTGGCGAGGTCCTCGCGCAGGAAAGGCCCCGAGCAGGGGTCGGCCAGGTGCCTCCATGTCCGCCCGTCGTCGCCCGTGTAGACGAGCCCACCGCCCGTGCTCCCGTAGGAGAGCACGTAGGCGGCGTTCGGACTCCATCGGGCGAGGACGTCACCCCCATCGGAGGCTTCGCTGATGCCCGGCGCCCTGACGTCCTCCCAGTGGTTGCCGTCATCGGTGGAGATGGCCACTCCCACCGCGCACGGGCCGGGTACGCCCGGGGCGGGACAGGTGGTGTACGTCGCCCACACGTTGCTCCCGATGGGGATGGCCCGCTGCAGCGTGCCGTTGAGGCCGGTCACCTGGTGCCAGGACCGACCGCCGTCTGAGGTGGCGAGCAGCCCGGAGTTGCCGAAGATGTAGCCCTGCTCGGGCGAGATGAACTGCAGGGTGGAGAAGCCCCAGTCGACCGGGAACGGGGATCCGGTCACTCGCCAGCTTCGCCCGCCGTCATTGCTGCGCGCGAGGCGTTCGATCGCCAGGTTGCCCGGCTGGCTCGTCTCCAGGGCGAAGCCGACACTCGAATTCACGAAGACCGGATCCGACACGAGGTCGGCGGCCGGCACGAGGGCGCCTCGAGCGAGAGGGCCGGCACCGTCATCACCTCCGCCGCCCGGGCCGGCGTTGACGTGCAGTTGAGGCGTAGGTTGGGACGAGACGATGATGGCGGTGGCCCCGAAGGCGCCGGAGGCGAGCACGAGGAGGCCGACCATGAGGGCGACGCGGCGCCGTCGCGACCTGGCGGTGGCAGCGGCGCCTGCGATCACGCCAGCTCGCCGGTGTCGAGCAGCACGCGAAACCCCTCCTCGTCTAAGAGGGGCACCCCGAGCTGCTCAGCTTTCGTGAGCTTGGAGGCACCGGGCGAGGCCCCTACGACGACAGCCGTCGTACGGGCAGAGACCGACCCGGGCGACTTGCCGCCCCGGGCGATGATGGCTTCCTCCGCCTCCTCACGCGACCAGCCATCGAGCGTCCCCGTGACGACGACGGACTTGCCCGCGAGCACCTGCGGCAGATCGGAGGTCACGTGCGTGCCAAAGGAGACGCCGCCTTGGCGGAGGCGCTCGACGAAGCTCCGGTTCGCTTCGAGGGCGAAGAAACGGGCCACGCTGGCGGCGATGGTCGGCCCGATCCCCTCGACGGCGGCCAGGTCCTCCTCGTCCGCCTCCATGATCCCGTCGAGATCTCCGAAACCCGACGAGAGTGACTGCGCCACGGTGCCGCCGACATGTCGGATGCCGAGGGCGACGAGCAGATTGGCGAGGGGCCTCGAGCGGGAGGCGTCGATCGCCGCGACGAGGTTGCGGGCCGAGACGGTCGCGAAACCCTCGAGGTCCTGCAACTGCTCGGCCGTGAGCCGGCAGTAGTCGGCGGCGTCGTTGATGAGCCCGGCGTCGATGAGCTGGCTGACACGCTGCTCCCCGAGCCCCTCGATGTCCATGGCGCCGCGCGAAGCGAAGTGAGCTGCTCGCTGCACCCGTTGGGCCGGGCAGTCGCTGTTCAGGCAATACGTGTCCGATTCCCCTTCGAGGCGGACGAGTTCACGCCCGCAGGCGGGGCAGTGGCTCGGGAAGCGCCAGGGCGGCAACCCAGCTGGGCGAGCCGAGAGGACCGGACCGACGACCTCGGGAATGACGTCGCCGGCCTTCCGAACGATGACGGTGTCGCCGGGACGGACGTCTTTGAGCGCCACCTGGTCCTCATTGTGCAGGCTCGCGAGGCCGACCGTGGAGCCTCCCACCGACACCGGCCTCAGCTTGGCGAAGGGGGTGGCCCGACCGGTGCGCCCGATCGAGACCATGATGTCCTCCAGCAGCGTGGACCGTTCCTCCGGGGGGAACTTGTAGGCCACGGCCCAGCGAGGGGCATGCGACGTGGCCCCGAGGCGCTGGTGGAGAGAGATGTCGTCGATCTTCACGACGACGCCGTCGATCTCGTAACCGAGCAAGTGGCGACGGTCCTGCAGATGCGTGCAGAACTCGTAGACCGCTTGCAATCCCGTCACGAGCCTCGTCTCCGGGTTGACGGGCAGACCCAGTCGCCGAAGGACGTCGAGTGAGTCGCTGTGATGCGCCGGCGCAGATACAGCGCCGTCGGCCGTGTCCGCCGTCGTAGCCTCGACGATCACGAGCTGGTACGCCCAGAGCGACAGTGCCCTGCTGGCAGTGACCTCCGGGTCGCGCTGACGGAGGGAACCGGCGGCGGTGTTGCGCGGGTTCGAGTACGGGCGCAGCCCCGCCGCTGCCTGCCGGGCGTTCATCTGTTCGAAGGCGGCGATGGGCAGGTAGACCTCCCCCCGGACCTCGATCTCCTCCGGGAGCTCGGACGGATCGACGGCGAGCTCGTGAGGAACATCCCTGATCGTGCGGACGTTGGCCGTGACGTCCTCGCCGACGCGCCCGTCGCCTCGCGTGGCTGCACGTGCCAGCTTGCCGCCCCGGTAGGTGATGGAGATCGAGAGACCGTCGATCTTCGGCTCGCAGACGAAGGCGAGCACCGCCGACTCCTGCGGATCCAGGCCGAGCAGCCGTTCGGTCCGGTTGCCCCAGGCGACGAGCTCGTCGAAGCTCACGACCTTGTCGAGGCTCATCATGGGCACGGCGTGGGGCGCCGGCGGGAACAGCCCTGAGGGCGCGGCTCCGACCACCTCCGTCGGGGAGTCCTCGACTTCGAGCTCAGGGTGCTCCGACTCCAGGCGGGCGAGCTCGTCGACGAGAGCGTCGTAGTCGGCGTCGGGAATTCCCGGGGCGGTCGGCTCGTTGTAGTAGCGCTCGGCGTAGAAGCGGACGGTGTCCCTCAGCTCGCGCACGCGCTCCGCCACATCGAGCGAGGGGTCGGGGCTGAACGGCGCGGCCGGTTCGCTCATGCTGCTTCACTCTGGGCGATGCCCGAGCCGACGACCTC
>DASPSK010000234.1:0-3318 GCA_035623975.1 Acidimicrobiales bacterium
TGCTCGAAAACCGGCTATCGGGGCCGAAAAGCACTACTGGAACTGCTCGAAGTGACCGAAGAAATCGAACGGCTCATCATCGAGGGAGGCACCGCTGATGATATCCACAGGCTGGCAGTGGAGCAGGGCATGGTGACGCTGCGCCAGAGCGGGCTGCGCAAGGCACTCGCGGGTGACACCACCCTCGAGGAAGTGCTCCGGGTGGTCGCATGAGCCCGACACCGACAACCCGTAACGAGACCGCCCGCCGCCTGGCCGAGGCGCTGGCGGCCGGTGGATACGCCGCGTCCGAGACGCTCTCGGCCCTCGTGGACGAGGCCGGCAGCGCCGGCCGGTCCTTCACCGGCCTGCTCATCGCCCGCGGTGCGGTGCCGGCCGACGTGGTCCTGGGAGTGCAGTCCCAGCTCACCCAGCTTCCGGTGGTGGACCTGCACACGCATCAACCCGCCTCCTACGCCATGTCGGTGGCGCCGGTGGCGGTGGTCCGTGAGTTCGGGGCCATCGGCTTCGAGCTGCAAGGCGAGAAGCTGGTCATGGCCTTCGTCGACCCTCCCGACACCGAGGATCTGCGGACGCTGGCGCTACTGGTCGGTCACGAGATCGTCCCCGTGCTCGCCGACCCGAGGGCCGTCGAGCGGCTGTGGAAGGCGCAGGAGGCCATGGACGGCCAAGGCATCGTGAACGGCGGCGCCGACAAGAGCGCGCCCGTTCCGGTGGACCTCGGCGAGCTCGGAGCCGATCTGCTGGCTGGCGCCCTGCGCGCCGAGGCGGCCGGCGAGACGATCGAGCTCGAGAACACGGCGGTGACCGGTGCCGCGGCGCCGAACGGTGACGGCGAGGTGCCCATGCACCTCGACGACCTACTTCGCTACGCCGTGGGAGTGGGGGCGTCCGACCTCCATCTCACCTCCATGATGCCGGCCTGTATCCGGCTGCTCGGTGCCATCCGTTCGGTGGAGGGGTGTCCGCCGCTGCAGAGCGAGGACATCCGCAAGATGGTCTTCGGCGTCCTGCCCCAGAGCCTGCGCGAGCGGTTCGAGGCCGAGAAGGAGCTCGACACCTCCCATTCGGTCCCCGGAGTGGGCCGCTTCCGTATGAACGTCTTCATGCAGCGAGGAACGGTGGCGGCCGCCTTGCGGGCCATTCCCCACGACATCCCCACCTTCGAGTCGCTACATGTGCCCGAGCCCATCCGGAGCTTCGCCGAGTTGCGCCGCGGCCTGGTCCTCGTCACCGGCCCGACCGGTTCGGGGAAGTCGACGACGCTCGCATCCTTGGTCGACATCATCAACCGGACCAAGCCGTTGCACATCGTGACCGTCGAGGACCCCATCGAATTCCTCCACAACCACAAGCGCTCGATCGTCAACCAGCGCGAGCTCGGGCAGGACACCTTGTCTTTCTCGGAGGCGTTGCGCCGGGTGCTGCGTGAGGACCCCGATGTCATCCTCGTCGGTGAGATGCGTGACCTGGAGACCATCTCGATGGCGCTCACGGCGGCAGAGACCGGTCACCTCGTCTTCGGCACCCTGCACACGCAGGACGCCCCCCAGACCGTCGACCGGATCGTGGACGTGTTCCCCACCAATCAGCAGGAGCAGGTGCGGACCATGCTGGCCGCCGCCCTCGAAGGGGTGGTCACCCAGCAGCTCATCCCCAACGCCGACGGCACCGGCCGAGTGGCGGCGTGCGAGGTGATGGTCTGCACGTCGGCCATCCGCAACCTGATCCGGAGCAACAAGACGCACCAGATCTACTCGCTCATGCAGACCGGCGGTCAGTACGGCATGCAGACGATGGACCAGGCCTTGGCCAAGATGGTCCGGGAGCAGCGCGTCACCGAAGCGGTGGCCTTCGACCGCGCCCGTAACGAAGAAGATCTCCGGAACCATCTGAATTCATAGGAGCCGGTCATGGCACTCACGTTCGACTACAAGGTACGCGACCGCGGGGGGAACCTCGTCGAGGGTCAGCTCGAAGGCGACAGCCTGAACCTCGTCGTGTCCAAGCTGCGCGAGATGGGATATCTGCCCATCGCCGTGACACCGAAGTCCAAGGTCGACGTCAGTCGCGAGATCAACATCCCGGGTATCACCAACCGGATCAAGCTGGCCGAGGTTGCGGTGGCCACCCGGCAGTTCGCCACCATGGTGGACTCCGGCCTGTCGGTGGTGCGCGCTCTCGGCATCCTGTCAAGCCAGGTCGAGAACAAAGAGCTGGGGAGGATCCTCGGCGAGGTGCGGCTCGACGTCGAGCGGGGCTCGTCGCTGTCTGCCGCCTGTGCCAAGCACCCCAAGGTGTTCAGCCGGCTGTTCGTGACCATGGTCCAAGCGGGAGAGGCAGGGGGAACGCTGGAGAAGGTCCTTGCCGACCTGGCTGACACCATGGAGAAGCAGGCGTGGCTCATCCGAACCGTCAAATCGGCCATGACCTATCCGATCATCGTGCTGAGTGTGATGTGTCTCATCTTCCTGGCGTTGCTCGTATTCGTCGTGCCGACCTTCAAGAATCTGTTCGCCTCGCTGCACGCCACCCTTCCGGGGCCGACGCAGCTCATCTTGAAGATCTCCTCCATCGTGCTCAGCCCCTGGTCGGTAGTGATCGCCGCCGTCATCGTCGCTGGTGTGATCACCTTGCGCAAATGGATCAAGACCGAACAGGGCAGAGCAAAGTGGGACGGCTTCAAGCTCCGTCCTCCTATCTTCGGCCCGCTCATGCACAAGGTCTCGCTGGCCCGCTTCACGGCCACTTTCTCGTCCCTGGTGTCATCCGGTGTGCCCATTCTGGAGGCTCTCGACATCGTCACGGACACCGCCGGCAACGTGGTGGTGGGCGGAGTCCTGCAGCAGGCCAAGTTGGGGGTTCGCGACGGCCGGTCGCTGGCCGATTCCCTCAAGGAGCACGAGGACGTGATGCCCAGCCTGGTGGTACAGATGATCGAGGTGGGTGAGCAGACCGGTGCATTGGACGCCATGTTGAAGAAGGTGGCTGAGTTCTACAACGGGGAAGTCGAGACCACAGTCAACAACCTGACGTCCATGTTGGAGCCAATCCTCACCCTGGTCATGGGCGCCGGTGTGGGCACCATGGTCATCTGCATGTATCTGCCCATGTTCGACTACATCAAGCACATCCCGACGAGCTGACCTTCGGGACGAGAAGAGGAAACGGCAATGGCACAGGTCATCGGGCTCGACATCGGCACCAGCGCGGTGCGAGCCGCTCAACTCGACACGGGGGCGCGCCCGTCGCTGACTGCGTTCAGTCAGGTGGGGATCGCCCCGGGCACCGTCGTCGACGGTGAGGTGAAGGACAGCG
>DASPSK010000090.1:0-12472 GCA_035623975.1 Acidimicrobiales bacterium
ACACCGGCCTCGACGGCTCCCGAGAGGCCGAGCCCGGGTGTCCAGATCACCCGGGCGCCGTGGGACCGAGCCCAGGCGGCCACCTCCTCGTCGTCGCACACGACGTGGCGAGCAAGGCCGCCAGCAGCCGCCAGCACCCCCGCTGCGAGGCTGCGGGCGAGCTCGGCTCGCTCGGCGGCGTTCAGCACCGGCGCCAGCCGGAGCTTGGCACATCGAAAGGACTTCACGGGGACGAGGAGTGCCCGCACGTGGCCGAGTCTAAGGACGCGCGCCCGCCTGCTCGCGAGGACGCCTGCTCTCAGGCGGCCAGGATGCGGCCGCAGGGCTCGGCGTCGTAGCCCTCGAGGGCAGCCAGCTGCCTTGGCAGCTCCCGGCCGCCGAGGACGTCCAAGAGCGCTCTCACCTCGATGCCGCCCATGAGGGAGCGCGGGATGTGGAGTTCGGAGATCTCCTCCTGCCAGGGGACGAACTCGAGACCGAAGGCGAGAGCAGCCGGCTCGGTCGTAACGGCCGCGTCCGCCAGCCCCGAGCCGACGGCGGACGCCACGAGCAGGTGGGCGGTGCACTCCGTCTCGTAACCGGTCACCTCGGTCGGCTTGATGCCGAGACGGTCGAGCTGGTCGTCGAGGAGCCGGCGCGCCTCCGATCCCCGTTCCCTGTTGGCGATGCGCAAACCGCTGGAGACGACATCACGCAGATCCTTCACGCTGCCGCGGAGGCGGGGCGACATGGCAAGGCCCTCCCGCCAGGAGGCGAAACCGACCGCCTCGACGCCTGGCCGATGCCGTTCACGGGCGTCGACGCTGCGGTGGACGGCGGCAGCGTGCACGGCACCGCTCTCGAGCAGCTCCATCGAGGCGGTGTTGCCGCAGGGCCACCAGACAAGGCCCACGCGGGGACTGTGGCGTTGCAGGGGCCCCTGCAGCAGCGCCAGCGCCGGGTCGCAACCGGCGATGGCGAGCGTCGGTTCGGCATCAGCGATGCGGAGCGCCTCGACCGCCGCCTGGCGGTTGCGACCGCGCTTTGCCGCGCTCGTGCCCCCCTCACCATCGGCCACCTCTCCGGCGCGGGGCTCCCGCCCGCCCACACCGCTTGCGCCGGGCGCAGCACCGACGGTCTCCGGCGACGACTCTCGGGCCGTCTCGCGCAGGACGCCGAGGGCAGGCACGAAGCCGGGCACGAAGGAACAGTCCCGGGACAGCGCAAACGCGATCGTGTCGCCGGCCACCTCGCTCAGCAACAGCCGCTTGGGGAGCGGGCCGGTGTGCTGGCGAGACGGGCGGACGGCGAGCCGGCCCGTCACGGGCTGGGCGTCGGCCGCCTCACCGAAGAGATCCTCCACGGAGCAGGCGAGGGCGCGCGCCAGGGAGAGAGCGACTTCGAGCGAGGGCGACCAGCGGCCTGACTCGATGCCGGAGATGGCTTGGCGGGTGATACCGGCCGCCTTGGCGAGGTCACCTTGGGACTGACCGCGGGCGAGCCGCGTCAGTCTCAGCCGGTCGTCAGGGTGGCGGCGGGTTTCTGGCAATGCGATCATCCCTCCTCGTCCCCCGCAAGCCACACCCTACTTGCGACAACGGGGTGGCGACGTGTCGCTTCCGGGGCGTGGGCGAGGCGCTCGGCCGGCCGCGAAACCGGCCGGACATCAGCTTGACCAGGACGTACTTGGCTGCGAAGGGTCAGAGACGGCCCGCTTGACGGTTGTGTTGCCGAGGCGGAAGGGGAGCCAGCCAGCCGCCAACGGCACCGACATCACGCGCCAGGGCCTCGGCGTGAGGCAATGTGTGTAGCCGTGGTGAGCATTCCGACCCTTCGCGTCGAGGGCCGTTACTTCGCCGACGGCTGCCTGGCGGTAGGGGGCGTCGACGAGGTCGGGAGGGGTGCCTGGGCGGGTCCCGTGAGCGTCGGGGTGACCGTCGTCACGCCCGGATGCGGCCGGCGCATCCCGGCCGGGGTGCGGGACTCGAAACAGCTCACCTGGTCGGAGCGGGAGTCGCTCTTCGCCCCGCTCTCCCGGGCTGTCGCCGGCTGGGCGGTCGGCCACGCCAGCAATGAGGAGTGCGACGCCCTCGGTATGACGGCCGCCCAGGCTTTGGCGGCCCGGCGCGCCCTCGCCCAGCTCGATGTCATGCCGGACATGCTGCTCATCGACGGCAAGTTCGACTTCCTCCGCGACGGCGAGGAGGGCATTCCCGTCCGCATGATCGTGCGAGGTGACACGAGCTCGAAGGCGATCGCGGCCGCCTCCGTGCTTGCCAAGGTGACCCGCGACCGCATGATGGTCGTCGAGTCCGAGCACTACCCGTGGTACGGCTTCGAGTCCAATCGCGGCTATCCGGCCCCGACGCACAAGATGGCGCTCGCCGCCTGGGGGTGCACCCCGATACACCGGAGGAGCTGGGCCTTCGTCGACTCGATGTACTTCAAGCCCGGCCATGGCTGAAGGCGGCGGCACCTCGGGCCCGACCGGGCCGGCGCCGGGCTCTCCCGAAGAAGCCGCCATCATCCTGCGGGCCCTGGCGGCGGGGGCGGCTTCCTCGGGCCGCACCCTGCCGATGAGGAAGGGCACGATCGTCGCCGCCGTCGTCATCGTCGTCGCCACGGTCCTCGGTCTGATCGTGGGCGCCGACTACCTGCGCCATGACATCGATGCGAACACGACAGCGGGCAACGGCAGCGCCACCGGCCCGGTGCTCACGCCGGCCGAGGTGAACCTGAAGTCCGCCGTGAGCGCGGCAGCCTCCTACGAAGCCGCCCACGGCCAGAGCTTGCAGGGCCTGACCGCCACCGTCCTCGCCCGTGCGGTGCCCGCACTCGATTTCTCGGCCGTCTCGGGGTCTCCGGGCACCATCGCCGTGGGCACGTCCGTCCCCGGCTCACTCGTCATGACGAGCTTTCAGACCAACCCGGCGGCGTGCGTGGGGGTGCTGCTCGTCGCCTCGGACGAGCCGGCCGCCATCTTCGGTAGCTATCCGGTCACCGCTCGCCCCGGCACCTACTTCTTCGAGGCTCCTGCCCCGGCCGGGCTGTGCAACGCCCTCACGGTCGCACCCCCTCCCGGCTCGTATGTCCTGACGACGGGGTTCCCTACGGGCGCGCTTCCGTAGCGAGCGATTCGACTGCGGCCTTGGTGCTCATGGTGAACGAGACCGCCCGGGCCGCAGCCCCTCTAGTGTGGCGAGCCGTGACGGGCGCTGACTCGAGAAGATCCCCACCGGCGTGAGGATCTTTCGCTTCGACGAGGAGGTGTCTCTCCCGGTCGTCCGCTTCGCCTCGCGCTTTCGCCTTGCGCCCCTTGCCGACGGCTCCCGCGCCACGGTCAAGGTCATGCACCTCCCCGCCGGCGGTTTAGTCGGTCGACACCCGGCGGTGGCGCCGCAGCTGCTCGCCGTCGTCGCGGGTGCGGGTTGGGTGAGCGGTGGGGACGGAGCCCGGCGCGACGTGGGCGCCGGCTATGCGGCCTGGTGGGACGCCGGCGAGGAGCACGAGGCCGGCAGCGAGAGCGGCTTGACAGCCGTCTGCGTCGAGGGCGAGTTCGCCGTGAGGGCTTTTGCGGTCACGAAGGACATCGTCGTGTGCGACTACGACGAAGCCTGGCCGGGCTGGTTCGAAGAGATCGTCCTTCGCGTCTGGCCGGTGGTGAGCGACCTCGCCCTGCGCCTCGAGCACGTCGGCTCGACGGCCGTCCCGGGCTTGGCGGCGAAACCCATCATCGACCTCGACGTCGTCGTGGCGTCGGACGACGACGTGGAAGGGGCGATCGATCGCCTCGAGTCCCTCGGCTACCGGTGGCGGGGTGATCTCGGGGTGGTCGGGCGTCAGGCCTTCGAGGCGACGACCGACCTCGGCCTCCCGCCCCACCATCTTTACGTCGTGGTGGAGAACAACCGGGCCCACCTCGATCACTGGCTGCTGCGGGAGCTGCTCCGCGCCGATCCGCAGGCGCGTGAGCGCTACGCCGCCTTGAAGCGGGCGAATCTGGAGCGCGCCCGCGGTGACATCGACGTCTACGTGGCTGCCAAGGCGGCCCTCGTCGCCGAGCTCTTGGCCCGCGCCCGCGAGGAGCGGGGGTTGCCTGCCGAGGTGTACTGGGAGCCGGACCTGCCTAACGGGTGACGGGCGGATCCTTCGGGAGGCCGAGCACGCGCTCGCCGAGGATGTTGCGCATGACCTCGTCGGTACCGCCGGCGACGCGCATGCCGGGCACGCCGAGGAGGAACTTCGACCAGGCGAAGGTGCCCCATTCGCCCGAGTCGGCCGTGATGCGGAGCCCGAGGATGTGGGCGGCGAGCTCGGCCGTCCGGCGAAGGTTCTGGGTGAGCGACAATTTTGCGATCGAGAGCTCCGGCCCGGGCAACTGGCCGGAGCGGATCTTGGCGAGGGCGCGGTCGTTGTTGTAACGGGCCACTTGGACGTTGATCCAGGCATCGGCGATCTCCTGGCGGATGAGCGGATCGCCGGTGACTCCGAGGTGGCGCGCCAGGGCGATGAGGCGGCGAAGCTCCGAGCCGCCCGAGGTCGTGCCCGCCCCCCCGCCACCGATGGCGGCGCGCTCGTTCATCAAGGTGGTGAGGGCGACCGCCCAGCCGTTGTTTACCTCGCCGAGGAGATGGTCGGCAGGGATGCGGACGTCGGTGAAGAACACCTCGTTGAAGGACGCCCCGCCGGTCATCTGGCGCAGTGGCCGCACGTCCACGCCCGCGGCGTGCATGTTGACGATGAAGCCGCTGAGACCCTTGTGCTTGGGAGCGTCTGGGTCGGTGCGGCAGAGGATCTCGCCGATCTCGGAGAAGTGGGCTCCAGATGTCCAGACCTTCTGTCCGTTCACGACCCACTCGTCGCCGTCTCGGACGGCGCGCGTCTGCAGGGAGGCGAGATCCGATCCGGCGCCGGGCTCGGAGAACAGCTGGCAGGCGATGATGTCCCCGCGGTAGAGCGCCCGCAGGTACCGGTCCTTCACCGTGTCGGTTCCGTGGGCGAGGATCGTCGGGGCGATCATGCCGAGCCCGATGCCCCGAGGCCCCTGGCTCGGTGTCACATAGCGCGACTCGGCCGCCGTGTAGAGGGCCTGGTAGGACTTCGGCAGCTCACGCCCGCCGTAGCGCCTCGGGCCGGTGATCCAGCCGAAGCCGGCGTCGAACACCTTCTGCGCCCAGGCCTTGGCGGCCGCCACTTCGACGGCGTCCTCCTCCGGCGTCCGCTCGGGAAGGAGGGCGATCTCGTCGGAGCCCTCGCCGAAGGCTGCCCGCACGGGTGGCTTCAGCTCCGCATTTGCCGCCAAGAAAACTTCGGCCGCCTCGACGAACTCCTCCTCGGTTGCCTCCGAGGTCTCGTCCAGGGTCGCCTCAGCCACGCACGCACTGTAGTGGTGAGCTACCGCTTCGTGAACAGCCGCCCAGGCTAGGTTGGCTCCACCGGGACAGGAGGTCGACGGGATGCCGGCAACGGATCCATGGCAAGCAGTCCTCGAGAGGATCGACGACGGAGCCCGCCTCATCGGGCTGGATGCTGACATCCACCGGATGCTGTCGGTCCCGACCCGCGTGCTCGAAGTCGCCGTGCCGGTGCGGATGGACAACGGGCGCGTGGAGGTCTTCCTCGGTTGGCGGGTGCACCACGACGTCAGCCGTGGCCCCGGCAAGGGCGGCATCCGCTTTCACCCGTCGGTGACCGTCAGCGAGGTGAAGGCGCTTGCGGCCGAGATGACGCTCAAGTGTGCCGTCGTGGACATCCCCTTCGGCGGCGCCAAGGGCGGCGTGCAGGTGGATCCCCGCCTCCTCTCGGAATCCGAGCTCGAGCGGCTGACGCGGCGTTACACGATCGACGTGTCCTCGCTCCTCGGCCCTGACCGAGACATCCCGGCTCCGGATGTGAACACCGATGCCCGCGTCATGGCGTGGCTGATGGACACCATCTCGATGTTCCGGGGCGAGGCGGTCACCGGCATCGTCACCGGCAAGCCCCTCGCCGTCGGGGGCAGCCTCGGGCACGTGGGAGCGACCTCGCAGGGCGTCCTCATCTGCTCGCGGGCCATCTTCCACGAGCTCGGCATGCCCATGACCGGGGCCAGGGCCGTCGTGCAGGGTCATGGCAAGGTGGGGGGCCCGCTGTGCTACCTGCTCTCATCGGCGGGCATGCGCGTGGTGGCGGTGACCGATGCCGACGGAGGGGTGTACAACCCTGCGGGTCTCGACACGCTCGCACTCGCCGACCACGTGGCCCGTCGCGGCTCGGTCGACGGCTTCGGGATGGCCGATCCCCTCGAACCGAGCAAGCTCTGGGAGATCGAATGCGAGCTGGCGGTGCCGGCGGCGCTCGAGAACACGATCACGGTCGAGGTAGCCGAGAAGATGGCCGCCAAGGTCGTCGTCGAAGCGGCCAACGGCCCGACCGTGCCCGAGGCCGATGCCATCCTCGAGCGGCGCGGCGTCATCCTCGTGCCCGACATCCTCGCCAATGCCGGGGGAGTCACGGCCTCGTATTTCGAGTGGGCCCAGAGCCGGCAGGGCTTCGCCTGGGAGGAACCGGTCGTCGCCGAGCGCTTGCGGCGCATCATGGAGACCGCCTTTGACGCCTGCTGGCACAGGTCGAAGGATCTGAAAGTGACGCTGCGGCGGGCTTCGGTGGCCCTCGCCCTCGAGCGCATCGGCGAAGCCATCCAGCTACGGGGTCTCTTCCCCTGACGCGCCGGCAACGTGCGGCGGCGCCGCCGACACTTGCCAGACTGGCGCGGTGACTGAGTCGAGAGGCGTTTTCCGGCGACATCTGAAGATGGATCTCTCGCCGCTGCGCGAGTCCCGCGACCTCCGCCTCCTCTTCGCCGGAGGTGGCGTCTCCTTCGCCGGGAGCATGCTCACCTTCGTCGCCCTGCCGTACCAGACCTACGAGCTGTCACACTCGTCGCTCGTCGTGGGGCTGCTCAGCCTGGCTGAGCTCGTCCCTTTGCTGGCGACGGCGTTCATCGGCGGCGCCCTCGCCGACGCCGTCGACCGGCGCCGCATGGTCAGGCTGACCGAGGTCGGGCTGTGCGTCGGCTCCGCCGTCCTCGTCGTGAACTGCCTCCTCGGGCATCCCCAACTGTGGGTGCTCTTCGCCGTCTCGGTCGTCTTGGCCGCCTTTGACGGGTTGCAACGGCCCTCGCTGGATGCGATGGTCCCCATGCTCGTGAGGCCGGACCAGCTGGCGGCCACGTCCTCGATCATGTCGCTCCGCTCCCAGCTCGGGATGATCGCCGCCCCCGCCCTGACGGGCGTGATCATCGCCGCCGGCGGGTTGACGCTGATCTACGAGCTCGACGTCGTCAGCTACCTCGTCTCCCTCGGCTTCCTCCTCCGGCTCGGCGCCACGCCGCCTCCGCCGGGTGAGTCCGAGCTGTCTTTGCGCGCCATACGCGCAGGGCTCTCCTACGCCTGGCGTCGCAAGGATCTTCTCGGTACGTACCTCGTCGACATGAGCGCCATGTTCTTCGGCATCCCGAACGCCCTCTTCCCCCAGATCGCCACGCACCTCGGCGGCGCGTCGGCGCTCGGTGTGCTCTACGCCTCGCCGGCGATGGGGTCGTTTCTCGTCACGGTGACGAGCGGTTGGGTTCGTCGTGTCCGCCGCCACGGACGCATGATCGCCATCGCGGCCGTGATCTGGGGCGCCGGCATCGTCCTTCTCGGCTTCGCCGCCTCCCTCTCAGTCGCCGCCCTCGCCCTCGTGATTGCCGGGGCAGGCGACATGGTGAGCGGCCTCGGCCGCTCCACCGTGTGGAACCAGTCCATCCCCGACTCCCTGCGCGGGCGGCTGGCCGGCATTGAGATGCTGAGCTACTCCTCGGGTCCCACGCTCGGGAACGTCGAGGCGGGGATCCTGGAGCGCCTCGTCGGCCTGCGTACCTCCATCGTGGCCGGTGGCGCACTCTGCGTCCTCGGCACGGCGCTGCTCTCTCTCGTGCTGCCGGCGTTCTGGCGCTACGACGCCCGCGAGGGCGAGAAGCTTCGTCAAGTGCCCGGTTGAGGCGCCAGCACGCGGGATGCCGCCGATTGTGGGCAGCCAGGGACGATACTGAGTCGGGCGGAGACGGTCTCCGCCGCCGTCGCAGGGAGGATTCCGTCTGATGCCGCCACGTCGAGGTCTGACGCCGGTGCTGTGTCTCGCCGCCATCGCTCTTTCCGGGTGCTCACTGCTCGGAACGTCGGCGGCCAGCACGACGACGACGTCGGCCGTCGCGCCGACTTCCTCCGACACGACCACGACCACGACGACGACTACGACGGCACCGACTTCGACGACATCGAGCTCCACCACGACGACGACGCCGGCGGTGCCGAACTGCAGCCAGTCGTCGGTGACGATCGAGCCCGGCCAAAGCTCGGGCGCAGCGGGGACGATCGCCCTCGGCTTCGTCATCACGAACACGACACCGTCCACCTGCAGGCTCGACGGCTACCCGACGATCACGCTCGTGCCCGTCTCCGGCACGGTGCATGCGGTGATCAGCCACGTGGGGACCGCCTCGCGCGTGATCTTGCCGGGGAGGGGCGGGGCCGGTTTCGTCCTCGAATACACCGACGAGGCGGTCAACGGCCAGACGACGTGCCCCAAGATCTCCGCCACCGACGTGCGCCTGCCGCACGCGAAGGGAACGCCCATCACGGTGCCGACGAGATTCTGCCCGTACGGCCAGCCGAACGTGAGCCTCTCGGCGGTGTTGTCCCTCGCCAAGTACCAGGCCCTCGTCGGCTGAGGGATTCGCACCGTGGCTGCACCCGCCTCCGCCGCCTTCGTGGGCGGCTCCATCTGCACGCTCGACCCGGAACGGCCGCTGGCGGAGGCGTGCGCCGTCCGCGGCGGTCGGATCGTCGGCGTCGGATCGGAGGAGGAAATCCGCCAGCTGTGCGGCGCCTCCACTGAGGTGATCGACGTGCACGGCGGCATGGTCATCCCGGGGTTCCAGGACGCGCATGTGCATCCGCCCATGGGCGGCGTCGAGATGTTGCGCTGCGATCTCACGGCGGGACGGTCGCGGGCGGACTATCTGGCCATCGTGGGCTCCTATGCGGCCGCCCACCCCGATGTCGAGTGGATACGGGGAGGTGGGTGGTCGATGCCCGCCTTTCCCGGCGGCCTGCCGACGGCGACCGATCTCGACGCCGTCGTCGGAGCGCGCCCGGTCTTCCTGCCCAACCGGGACCACCACAGCGCCTGGGTGAGCTCGCGGGCGCTCGAGTTGGCCGGCATCACCGCTCACACGCCCGATCCGATCGACGGGCGCATCGAGCGCGACGCCTCCGGCCGGCCGACCGGGGCGCTCCACGAAGGCGCGATGGGAGCCGTCGAGCGCCTGCTCCCGCCATTGCACCCGAGTGACTACGTCGAAGGGATCCTGGCCGCACAGGCGTATCTGCACTCGCTCGGGATCACCGCTTGGCAGGACGCCTGGGTCACCTCAGGGCCGGGACAGAACACCTTCGAGGCGTACCTGTCGTTGGCGGGAGACGGCCGTCTGACCGCCCGGGTCGTGGCGGCTCACTGGTGGGAGCGCGGGCGTGGGGCGGACCAGGTGGAGGGTTTCTCGGCCTTGCGGGCGGCTGCCTCCGAGTCGGATCGCCTCGCGGGCACCTCGGTGAAGATCATGCAGGACGGCGTGTGCGAGACGTTCACCGCCGCCATGCTGACGCCGTATCTGGATGTGCACGGCCACGCCACGGACAACTGCGGGTTGTCCTTCGTGGATCCGGAGGCGCTGAAGGAGCACGTCCGTCGGCTGGATGCGGAGGGTTTCCAGGTGCACGTGCACGCCATTGGCGACCGGGCGGTGCGCGAGGCGCTCGATGCCATCGAGGCGGCCCGCCGTGCCAACGGCCCGAACGCGTTACGACACCACATCGCCCACTTGCAGGTCGTGCATCCCGAGGACCTCGATCGCTTCGCATCCCTTGGCGTCGTGGCGAACTTCCAGCCACTCTGGGCGTGCGCGGACGAGCAGATGGTGGAGCTGACGATGCCGTTTCTCGGACCGGAGCGCACGGCTCTGCAGTACCCGATCGGCTCGCTCGTGTCCCGCCGCGTACCGGTGGCGTTCGGGAGCGACTGGCCGGTGTCGAGCCCGAACCCGCTTGCCGAGCTGCACGTTGCCGTCAAGCGCCAGGCGCCCACCGGGCATGGAGAGGGTGCGGACGAGTCGGCGCCGACGCCGGCGTTTCTTCCTGACGAGCGCATCTCGCTGCGCGAGGCGCTACAGGCCTTCACGCTCGGGAGTGCCTATGTGAACCACCTCGAGGCCGACACCGGCTCCATCGAGGTGGGGAAATTCGCCGATCTCGCCGTCGTCGATCGCAACCTGTTCGAGGTGGACGACCGCGATGGCGGGTTGGCGGACGCCCGCGTGGTCATGACGATCGTGGAGGGCGATGTCGTCTACGAGCAGGCGTCAGTTTGACGCCGGGCACTCGTGCATCTCTCTGGCGGCGTCACGCCCGATAGGCCCCACGGGATGGCGGGGCATGGACTCGTGGCAGACTGCGGGAGGCTGCGCACTTCGATGCGCAATGGGCGCTTAGCTCAGGAGGTTAGAGCAGCTCGCTTACAACGAGCAGGCCGGGGGTTCGAGTCCCTCAGCGCCCACTCACTGTTCTCCCTGATCAGCGTCCATATTTTACCCGCTGACGATCGTTATCCACAGGAGCGAATTGCATTCCATCGCGCGTCCATCGCGCGCTCATCGCGCCGCGTGCGCCTGGGAGAGGTCGCGAAGCTCGCTCCGTTGCGTGGCGATCTCCGACAGGGCTGCCGCGATCGCCTGGTCCCGGTCCGAGGTGGCGTGCTGATAGATGAGCGCCGCGCGGGGACTGGCGTGACCCATTCGTGCCATGAGCTCTCGGGTGCTCGCACCCGTGGCCGCCGCCAACGTGTTGCCGGCGTGACGGAGGTCGTGAAAGTGGAGATGCGTCGAGTCAGTCGCGCGGCGTGCCTCCGCCCACGCCCGCCGCCACGTGACCGAAGGCAGGGGTGCGGCTCCGTGATGCCCTGTGAACAAGAAGGCGTCCGCATCGGGATCCACGAAGGTCGCTAGGTGGTGCTCGAGGTCGGCCCGCAGGTGCGGCGGGATGGCAACTCGCCGGCGACCCGCCTCCGTCTTCGGAGGACCGAGCAGCAACCGGCCGCCGACATCGACCACCTGTTCGCGCACTTGCACCCAGCTGTGCAGCAAGTCGACATCTCGCCGGCGCAGCCCGCGGAGCTCTCCGAGACGGAGGCTGCACCAGTAAGCGAGCAGCACCATGGCTCGCCAGCGCACCTCGATCGCGTCGGCAAGCGCATCGATCTCCGCGATAGCGGCCACCGGCCGTTCCTTCGAGGATCCTTGGCCGGCACCCTTCACTTTGCAGGGGTTCACGGCGAGCACTCCGTCGCTGACGGCCGTGTTGAGACTGGCTCGCAGCACTTGGTAGCTCCGCGATGCGACTGCCGGGTGGCGGCTCAAGAGCGTGGCGTGCCAGGCGCGAATCGCCGATGGGGACAGCTTTCCCAGTTCCGTCGCCCCCATCGCCGGGAAGACATGATCCCTCAGCAGGTAGGCGTAGAGCCGACGGGTGGCTGGGCGAAGGTCGGAGCGCTGGCTGAGCCACGATCGGCACCAGTCCTCCACCGTGACACGCGCCCGCCTCGGATCGACCACGACGCCGCGAAGCTTGTCGGCTTCGATGGTGGCGGCGTAGGCGTCCGCGTCTCTGCGACGCGAGAAGGTCTTGGTGACCACTCGCCCTCCGACTCGTGTTCGTACGTCGTAGCGCGTGCGGCCGGCTGCGGTCTTTCGGGAGGTGATCTGAGCCACGGAAGCTCCTCTCTGGTTGCCGTCCATGGGGGGCTCGCGGCTTCGTGATAGCCCTTGACTTACGGCTTGCCCCGGATGTTCGAGATTAAGGAGCGCCTGTATCACCAGGCAGTCGATTGTCCTTCAGTTGTTCGACGAACAGCTCCAGGGCGGCGACCCGGATGCGTCGGCTTCGGCCGACTCTGACAGACTCGAGGGCGCCCGTCCCCAGCAAGTGGTACAGGGTCGTCCGACCGATGGAGAGACGGAGCGCCGCCTCCTCAGGCGTGACCAGTAGCCGCTGATCGTGCCGTGCCACGACGTCTCCGAGCCTCTGGTTGGAAGAGCTCCCGAGAGAAGCCGCTCCTGCCGCTTGCATGCTCACCCACCTTGTCTGGCCGAATACGCTCAGATTGTCTATCATTATTCGCAAACACTCGTCAAGGAGAGGAGGGTGTGCTCGGCATGGACTTCGGCGACCGTCTTTCGGAGGTACGACGGGAGCGGGGTCTTACCCAGACCCTCCTCGCCGAGCGGGCCGGCATCTCAGCCTCCATGGTCCACCGCTACGAGTCCGGCGCCGCGCAGCCGACCCTCGACGTCGTCAGACGCCTGGCGGTCGCATTGTCGATCAGCGCTGACACCCTCATCTTCGCCGACTCCCCGAGAACC
>DASPSK010000092.1:0-3556 GCA_035623975.1 Acidimicrobiales bacterium
CCACCGGCCCGACGGCGCCCGTCCGGACCGCCTCGTCGTAGGCCGCCTCAAAGGCCCGGTTGGCCGCTTCCGCCCGCTCCATGTCGTCATAGAGCGCCCTGAACACCTCGATCTTGGAGCGCCCCATCGTGTCCCGCACGTACCCGAGGGGGTCGTCGGCGGGATGAGGGTGGCTCCCTGCGGGCCGTGCCGGCCGCCCGGCCGCCTCGAGGGCGGCCGCGAAGGCCTCCTCGACGACGCCCCCGTCGGCCACGGTGGTGCCGGCCATGTCGAGCGCCGCCAGCTCGAAGCTGCTCATGTCGCGGGCGATGCTAGCCCGGTCGCCCGCCAGGAGAGGGAGGACGCAGGCGCCGACGACGCAAGGGAATGTGCGGGCGCCCCACCACGTTGCCGACACACATGGGAGATGACGCCGTGAGGGTGAGCGCCCCCGAGCCCCCGGCTGGCGGCACGCCGGACTGGTTGGTCCTCACGCTGGCCTGCGTCGCCCAGTTCATGGTGCTGCTCGACGTCTCCATCGTGAACGTGGCCCTGCCCTCGATCAAGAACAGCCTGGGCTTCTCGCAGGCAGAGCTGCAATGGGTGCTGAACGCGTACACCCTGGCCTTCGCCGGCTTTCTCCTCCTCGGGGGCCGCACGGCCGACCTGTTCGGCCGGCGCCGCATCTTCCTCATCGGGCTGACCGTCTTCACGCTCGCCAGCCTTCTCGGCGGCTTCGCCCAGAACCAGGCGATGCTCATCGCCGCCCGGGCGGTGCAGGGTCTCGGCGGCGCCATCCTCTCCCCCACCACCTTGACGATCCTCACGACGACCTTTCGCGAGCCGAAGGCTCGGGCGCGGGCGATGGGGATCTGGAGCGCCGTGGCGGGCGCCGGCGGGGCGGCAGGCGCCCTGCTCGGCGGCATCCTCACCGAGGAGCTGACCTGGCGCTGGATCCTCTTCATCAACGTGCCGATCGGCATCGTCACCTTCATCCTCGGGCGGGCCTTCCTGCAGGAAAGCCGGGCACAGGGCGAGCGTCAGCCACTCGACGTCCCGGGCGCCGTCCTCGTGACCGGCGGGTTGACGGCGCTCGTGTTCGGTGTCGTCCGCACCACGAGCGTGGGCTGGGGGTCGTCGCAGACCCTCGTCGCCCTCAGCGTCTCGGTCGCCTTGATGGGCTGGTTCCTGCTGCACGAGGGGCGGGTCGCCAGGTCACCGCTCATGCCGTTGTCCCTGTTCAAGCGACGTTCGATCTGGACCGCCAACCTCGTGATGTTCCTGTTGTCCGGCGCCCTCTTCGCCATGTGGTTCTTCGTGTCGCTCTACCTGCAGGAGGTGCACGGCTACTCGCCCCTGCGCACCGGATTCGCCTTCGTCCCGCAGACGGTGGCCATCATCGTGGGTGCCCAGCTCTCGTCGCGCCTCGTGCTCCGCCTCGGGCCCCGCCCCTTGCTCGTGCTCGGGGGTCTCCTGTCGGCCATCGGCCTGTTGTTCTTCTCCGACTTGCGGGTGGACACCGGCTATCTGTCCGGCTTCCTCCTGCCGGGCGTGCTCATCACCCTTGGCCTCGGCCTCTCCTTCACCCCGTTGGCGTACGCCGCCACCGCCGGGGTCCCGCCGAACGAGGCAGGGCTTGCCTCTGGTCTCGTCAACACCTCCCGCCAGATCGGCGGCGCCGTCGGCTTGGCCGTGCTGGCGACGGTGGCGACTTCGAGGACGCATGCCCTTGCCGGCATGCCGATCCGGCTGGCGCTGACTGATGGCTACACACTGGCGTTTCGCATCGGCTCGATCGTCGCCCTGGGCGCGGGCCTCGCCGCCCTTCTCGTGCCGGCGAGGCGGGCGGTGACGGCTGCCGGCGTGGCGGCGGCGCACGGCCCCGCCGCCGAGGCCGCGCGCGCCCTCCCGCCAGGCCAGGTGGCCCCGAGCACGACGGACTGAGGCGTGACGGACGCTCCCGGGAGCGCTCCGCAGACGGACGAGCCCGCGCGCGGGGACGGCCTCGTGGAGCTGGTGGTGGGCAAGCCGGCGGCGGGCGGCGGCTGTGTCACCCGTTTGAGCGACGGGCGCGTCGCCTTCGTCCGTCATGCCATCCCGGGTGAGCGTGTGCTCGCCCGCATCACCGAGGAGGCAAGCAGTTTCGTGCGGGCCGACGCCGTCGTGATCGGCGAACCGGCGGAGAGCCGCGTCACCCCGCCGTGCCGGCACGCCGGGCCTGGCCGATGCGGCGGCTGCGACTGGCAGCACATCTCGCTCGCCATGCAGCGGGAGATGAAGGGGGCGCTCGCGAGCGAGCACCTGCAGCGCATCGCCGGCCTCGAGCGGGCCTTCTTGGTCGAGGCGGTTCCTGGTGACGACAACGGCCTCGGGTGGCGCACGCGTGCGCGCTATGCCGTCCTGCCGAGGGGCCGACTCGGCTTTCGCCGGTATCGCTCGCATGACATCCAACCCATCGACACCTGCCCCATCGTCGGACCGGGCATCGCCCGGCTCGCGCCCGAGAAGATGTCCTGGAAGGGCGCCGAGGAGGTGGAGGTGTTCGCTCCCGAGGCCGAAGGCGAGCTCACGGTCGTGGTCGAATCGCGGCGGGGTCGGCGGGTGCAGCCGCCGCGCTTCGACGGCGGCCTCGTCGTCGACGGCCGCACGATACGCGAGCCGAGCGAATTGCAGCTCAGCCTGCTCGGTCACCGCTTCGCCGTCAGCGCCGGAGTGTTCTGGCAGGTGCACTCGGGCGCACCGGCCGCCCTCGGCCGGGCTCTCATGGAGCTGGCCGGGCCGCGGCGGGGAGAGAGCGTGGCCGACCTGTACGCCGGCGCCGGCCTCTTCACGGCGTTGCTGGCCGATGGGGTCGGCGAGGACGGCCACGTGCTCGCCGTCGAGCAGGACGCCCGCGCCGCCGAGGACGCCTACCGGAACGTCCTCGGCTTCGCCCACGTCGACGTGCTGTGCGCCCGGGTGACGCCGGAGCTGATCACCCGTGAGCTGCGTGCCACCCGCTTGGCTGTGCTCGATCCGCCGCGGCAGGGCGCGGGCAAGCAGGTGACGGCTGCGCTCGCCGAGCTCGCATGCTTGCGGCGGATCGTCTATGTGGCCTGTGACGCCGCCTCGTTCGCCCGAGATCTACGCGTTCTCCTCGAGCGCGGCTGGTCCTTGACGGCGCTGCGCGCCTTCGACCTGTTCCCCATGACGGAGCACCTAGAGCTGATGGCGGTCATCGACGCACCCCGGTTGGCGCGCCCGGCACCCTGATCACTCCGGGTTTCCCCCATAGAGGCCTACGGTGATGACGGCGCTGGCGTGACCGAGCTGCTTGCTGAGAGCCGGCACGGGGACGCCGGCGGCGAGCATCATCCTCGCGTAGGCGTGGCGCAGCTCATGCGCATGCCGGCGTCCGAGCCCGGCAACCTCCGTCAGGTCGGCGAAGTCCCGGGCGAAGTTCGCAGGGTTGATCGGCGTCCCGGCGCGGCTCGTGAACACGAGAGCGGTGTCCATGGGCGCTCGGTGGAGCGAGTCCCGATGCCGGCGAATTGCCTCGAGGGCGAACGGCTCGACCTTGGCGACCCTGACGCTGTTA
>DASPSK010000101.1:0-2329 GCA_035623975.1 Acidimicrobiales bacterium
TCTGGCAGGGTGCTCTCGGCACGGAGTCCCGGGACGGCACACGGCCCCCGGAGCGAGCAGAGCCACCGGACCGCACAGACCCCGAGGCTCCTTCCGAGCCGCTCTCGGCCGCCCTGAGCGCCTACCGCCTGAGCCCCGAGCAGATCTGGCTGGCGGCCAGCTCGGCGCGGGGCCGCGCGGCGGCGGCGCAGCGCCAGGTCACGGCGGAAGATCTTCGCTGGGGGGCACGGGCGCAAAATGCCGCCGGTCTCGAGCGCCTGGCGCAGCGGATCACCCCCCGGGTGGGTTTCGACGACCTCGTCCTTCCGGTGCCCGTCGAGCGCCAGCTGCGCGCCCTGGCGGGACGCGTGCGCCATCGTTCCCTCGTCCTCGACGACTGGAAGATGGCCGCCGCCGCCACCCGCGGCCGGGGGGTCACCGTGCTCTTCGCCGGCGACAGCGGCACCGGCAAGACGATGTCGGCCGAGGTCGTCGCGGAGAGCCTCGGTCTGGAGCTGTACGTGATCGACCTCTCGAGCGTCGTCGACAAGTACGTCGGCGAGACGGAGAAGAACCTCGACCGCATCTTCGTGGAGGCGGAACGGGTCAACGGCGTCCTGCTCTTCGACGAGGCGGATGCCGTCTTCGGCAAGCGATCGGAGGTGAAGGACGCCCACGACCGCTACGCCAACGTGGAGGTCGCCTACCTCCTGCAGCGCATGGAGCGCTTCGAGGGGGTCGCCATTCTCACCACGAACCTGCGCTCGAACGTCGACGAGGCGTTCCTGCGGCGCATCGACGTGGTCGTCGAGTTCCCGGTGCCGTCACCCGAGCAGCGGGAGCGGCTCTGGCGGAAGCTGCTCCGCCGGGAGGTGCCCGTGCAGGGCGACATCGATGTGGCCTTCCTTGCCCGCTCGTTTGAGCTGTCGGGCGGCAACATCCGCAACGTCGTCGTGGCGGCTGCCTTCGAGGCGGCCGACGCCGGCAAGCCGATGACGATGGTGCACATGGTCCGGGCGACGGCCGCCGAATATCGCAAGCTCGGCCGGCTGTGCGTCGAGTCCGAGTTCGGGCCGTGGTTCGCCGCCCTGCAGGACTAGGCCGGGGCGCACTGGTGCGGGCGGGGGCGGGAGGGGGAGGGCCTTAGCCCGCCCCTGGCCTGGGGCCGGCGGGCGAAGCGGGCAGGACGGGTTGCCCGATCGGACGGCCGATCAGCCCTCGCCGCCGGTGCCACCACGGTGCACAGTGGCGATTGGTGATCCAGGACGTCGATGAGGCCCTCCGTACGCTGTTGCGCCGCGACGCGCTCGTGGGCACCGAAGTCGAGGTAGCCCTCGACGCCCCCTCGAAGGAATGGTCCTCGAGGCGAAACTCGCCCACGGTCGATCTCTACCTCTACGACATCCGCGAGGACCTCCGCATGCGCGAGAACGGGCGCATCGACGTCCGCGACGAGGAAGGGCGGGTGCTGCGGCGCGAGCAGCCTCCCCGTCACTACAAGCTCTCCTACCTCGTGACGGCGTGGACACAACGTCCCGAAGACGAGCACCGCCTGCTGGCGGCCGTGCTCGCCTGCATGATCCGTCATGACCGGCTACCTGACGACGTCCTCGGGGGCCAGTTGAGCGGCCTTCCCCTGCCGCTGCCCGTGACGATTGCCCTGCCGCCCCCGCAGGACCGCGCCCTCTCGGAGGTATGGACCGCCCTCGGCGGAGAGTTGAAGCCTTCGCTCGATCTCGTCGTGACCGCTCCGTTCGACTTGGACCGCGCCACCGCTGCCGGGCCACCCGTACTTGAGCCGATGCAGCTGGCCGTCAGCGCACCTGGCGTGTCCGAGACGCCACGAGGGCGGAGGGACCGGGATGCTCCCCTGGCCACGCCGGCACCCGACCCTCCCGTCGAGACCGTCATCGGCGGCACGCCGGAGCTACCCGGGCGGACGTTCCGCGTCGGGGGAAGACCACATCCCAGGTCGAGAGGACGTTCCACGTGAGCTGCGCGCAGTCCGTCGTCGGTCGTGCCGGTGAGAGCTGCTTGCGGCGGCAACCGGTCGAGCAGGCGTCGAGGAGGCCCGATGCGGGCACATGATGACGGTCGCCCCGCGGGCGCTGCCCGCCGCCCGGTCAGGCGCGCCGCCGGCCAGCAGAGCGATCCGAGCGACACCCAACTCGTGGCTGGCCTTCGGCCCGCTGCCTTGCTCTCGTTGCAACGCGCCGCCGGCAACGCATCCACAACGGCCCAGCTACGTGGGCACCACAGCCCTGACGTGCTGCAGCGCCAGGGTGGGAGCGTCATCGACATGCCCCCGGAGCTGGTGCTGAGTCTTGGCCCCGGCGTGACCCCGGCGTTC
>DASPSK010000105.1:0-9898 GCA_035623975.1 Acidimicrobiales bacterium
CCTGCCCGTCGCCGGGCTGAAGGACTCGAGCGGCGACCTTGCCCGCCTCTACGAAGAGCTCGATGCCTTTGAGGGCTGGCTCTACACGGGCTCGGCCGACCTCGTGCTCGTGGCTGGAGCTCTCGCATGTGCCGGAGCCATCCTGGCAATCGCCAACCTGCAACCCGAGTTGGCCGTCCTCGCCTTCTCAGGCGACGCCGCCGCCCAGCGCCAGCTCGTGGCCGCGGGCAAGGCGACGGCGCCGCGCTGGCCGCAGGCACTCAAGGACGCCGTCGCGGCGCGGTTCGGGGTCTCGGCGACGTGTCGCATGGGTTGATCGGCCAGATGGGAGAAGCGCCCCTGCCGGTCGCTCCCGGTAGCCTCGCTTGCGATGGCCGCCGGGGCAGTCCGCGCTTCTGACAGCCGGCCCCAGTCGGTCGGCCTTGGCGCCTCTGCACTCGCCGCCATCGCGTGGGGCTTCGGGGGTATCTTTGCCAAGCTCGCGTCCGCCCCAGGCGTCGTGCTGACCTTCTACCGGCTCTGGATCGGTGCCGCGCTCCTCGCGCTCGTGGTGTACGCCTCCGGGCGCAGGCTGACGTGGAGCTCGCTGCGGGCGTCCTTCTTCGGCGGTGTGTTCCTGGCGGGGGACATGGCCATGTTCTTCAGCGCCATCAAGATGACGAGCGTCGCCGACGCCACGGTGATCGGTGCCGTCCAGCCCGTGCTCGTGCTCATCGCCGCGCGCCCTTTGTTCGGCGAGCGAATGGGGCGGTGGGATGTCTTCTGGATCCTCGTGGCCATGGCGGGTGTGGCGACCGCCGTCGTCGGCCCCGGAGTGAGCAACCGTCACCAACTCGTCGGCGACTTGCTGGCAGTGGGCGCGCTACTGGCCTTCACCGTCTACTGGCTCGTGTGCAAGCACGCCCGCTCGCTGCAGAATGCCCTCGAGTACACCGCCAGCGTGACGGTCGTGGCGGCCGTGACCCTGATACCCATCGTGCTGCTGTCGGGGCAGTCCCTCAGCCGGGTGAAGGCGGGTGACTGGCTGTGGATCTGCCTGCTCGCCGTCGTGCCGGGAAGCGGCCATCTCGTCATGAACTGGGCGCATCGCTACGTCGACGCCTCCATCTCCTCCGTCATCGGGTCGAGCAACCCGATCGTCGCCGCCGCGGCCGCCATGGTCATCCTCGGGCAACCGCTGACGGCGATGCAGATCGGCGCCGGCCTCGTCGGCCTCGGCGCCATCGCCGTGGTCGCGACGCGCCACCGCCAACCGGCGGCCTCGCCCGTCGAGTAGCCGGTCGGACCCCGACCCATCGTTTCCGGGACGGAAACCCCAGCCCCATCGAGGCCGCTGGCTACGCTTTGACTTTGCCTGCAGGCGGCATCGCCTGTTGGATGGGGCGCAATCGATGGAGGTGCGACGCCGTGAACTGCTCGAGTTGCGGCGGTCCTCTGCCAGCAGATGCGGGCTTCTGCCGGAGCTGTGGAGCCATCCTGCGAGGCAGGTCCGCCCACGCCGCGATGGTTTCGTCGTCGCCCCCGGCCGACCTTTCGTCCTCGGGGGCCGCCGCGCCGCTGGGCGGGCTCGGTGCACCGACGGCAGCCTTCCTCGCCGCCGCCGGCCCGTCGACCACTGCCCGGCGGTCGGGCAGCACCGGCGACGACTATCGAGTGCGACGGCACATGTTGGTCTTCGATGGCGGCGTCCTCGCAGCCAGCGGCCTGATCCTCTTTTCCATCGCCACCAACTGGTACGAGAAGGGCTTCATCGTCGACGGGGCGCGAGAGACGGTCACGCGCCACCTTCTCTCCGGCAACGCCGGCATTCAACGCCCGCTCCTCCCGATCCTGGCGGGCTTCACGGTCGTCGAGGTCGTACTCAACATGAGGTGGCTGCGCGCCAGTCAACGAGCATGGAGGGCGCACCGGGGGGTCGTGCTTCTCCTCTGTGCCGTGCAACTCGTCCTCGTCGTCAGCTGCATGCTGTCCTCGCCCCTCTGGGCCGCCAGCCTGGCCAACATCGGAATCTCGATCAACGCCGGGCCGGGCGGGTGGATCGCCCTCGGCGGGGCGGTCATCGGGCTCCTCGCCGCCGTCGGCAGGGCGTTCGCCGGCCGTACCGCCCTCGGGCGCTCCGCCCCGCTGCCGGGCCGCCCTCGGGGCCTGGCCGGCTCCTGATCCGGCCGGACGGCCCGCGAGGGGTCGCTCAGAGGCCGGGGAAGATCTCGCGCAGCTCGCTGAGATCGACGCCGCGGGTCTCGACCGTCGAGGTGTGATCGGGGTCGAGGCGCCCGTAGACGAGACGGACGAAGGCTTCCGCCGGCAGTCGTAGGTGCGGCGCCGTCTCGTCAGGCTCGCAAGCCACGAGGGCGACCTTGTCGGTGAACTCGAGGCGAAAGTGCCGTTCGGGGTCGGTCGTCGAGACCGACACCCGGCCTGTCCTCCCCTCCGGACGGCCACTTCGTGCGGCCAGACCGTCGAGAGCGTCGATGAGAAGGTCGACGGCGCCGGGGGCGACCGTCGCGGTCGGGTCGAGTGCCACAGCGATGTCCCAGGTGTGGATTGCGTGCTCGCCCAGGCGCATACGCGCCAGGCCGGTGGTGTCAAGCTCCATCCCGAACATCGCCAGATGCAGCTCCTCGCGCGCCTCGGCGCCGAGGGACTCGAACCGTGCCACCCCGGTTTCGTCCACTCGCAGCGCATCGGCCGCCTGCGCCGCGGGGTTCTTGGCGTTCCACGCATCCCAGATGGGGGCGAACGTCTCTCGCCCCGGCGGTTCCTGCCCGCTCAGCCCGGCCTCCAAGAAGAGGTTGAAGATCTCCGCCTGCGAACCCAGATGCGACAACACCTGGGCGATGGACCACTCCGAGGCGTACGACGGCCGTTGCAGCTCGTTGACGTCGAGCGGTTCGACGAGCGCCTGCAAAGCGTCGTGTGAGCTCCGCAGTGCGTCGATCCAGGGGCCGGGGGCGGTTTCCATATGCTGTCTCCGTTTCTGCTGGCGGTGTTGCTCGGGGCGAGGCGCCCGTGGCGGACGTCCGAGGTGGGTAAAAGACGATCCCGCCACGACGCTAACGAGCGGCGGAATGCACCTTGCCGGATGACGCGAGAAATCGCCGCCCGCGATAGTGAGAGTGCGTGCGAGGCGTCAGGGCGATAATCGCCCGGTGACATCTCTGCGTCTCCCACGGCCGATCGCGAGCCTGAGGATTGAACTAAACGGGCGATGCCGTCGCCGGCACAGATGCAACCCGCCATAGCCGCATACTGGCTCCCGGGCAAAGACGGAGCAGTGGAAACCCCTGTGCTGACTGAGGTTTTTGGACCGCGCGGGTGATCCTCCTAGCTGGGCGGTTGCAACCTGGTAGCGATCTGGTTGCAGCGAGTCTGACGACGGCGACAATCCTCGACACCCGTACTGTCATGTCGTAGCATTCCTTGGTTGAGTACTTCGTGCCCAGCTGGGGCGAGAACAGCGAGGACATGACAAATAGGTCAGTGCGGCAAGGGCGCCGCTCGAGGTACATGACGCCACGCGCAAACGCGTCGCTTCGGGCGCGCTCGACGCGCACGATCCTGGCGGTGTTCCTCGCGATCGCCGGCACCGGCCTCGGGGTCGTGATCGGCGTCCTCTCGAGCGTGCTCGGACCGGTGAGCCCGTCAGCGGCGGCCGCCCCCGGCACCGTGCTCTTCTCCGAGAACTTCAGGGACAGCCAGGTCTCGGCCGGGACACAGAACCTCCTCGTCACGAACGGCACGTTCACGCCCTGTCTGACCGCCTCGACGAACGCGAGCGAGCTGCCCATCCCGGGCTGTCCGACTTCGCAGCCGGGAGGCGCCACCGGCACGCTGCCCGACGCCCCCGGCGACGGCGCCCTCCGCCTCACGAGCAACGGCGGGAACTCGAACGGCTACATCCTCTACAACTACCAGATCCCGACTGCGGACGGTTTCGACGTCAAGTACAACGCCTACCAGTACGACGGCGACGGCGCCGACATGATCACGTTCTTCCTGACGAACGGGGCGGACTCTCTCACCAAGATCGGCCCCTTCGGCGGCGCCGGCGGCTATGACTTCGGCACGGGGGGGGACTGCCCGGCGAGCGACCCGGCGGTCGGGCCGAACAGTGAGTGCAGCGGCCTGCCCGACGGCGTCCTCGGCATCGCCCTCGACGCCTACGGCAACTTCTCGGCGCAGTTCAATGACACCTACACGGGCACGAGCACTTCGTGCGACCAGGCTTACAACCCGGGCGGCACGGATGCGGAGGAGATCGCCATCCGCGGCCCCGGCTACTTGAACCCGGCTCGCACGATCAGCGGCACCGCCTACCCAGCCGGTTACTTCCCCGAGACCGGTGAAGCCAACGGCGAGTACTGCCTCCTCGGTCCCCCGGTGACGGCGACGATGGACAACCCGAGCGCCACCGCCCGTCCGGTTGCCGGCACGAAGGGGGGGCTCGAGGTCCACATCCACATAGACCCGCCCGATTGCGCAAGCCTCTACACGACCTACCCGTGCTCGAACGCCGTCTCCGCCTCGCAGCCGGGCTCGCCCGAAGTGCTCGTCTATCTCGACAACAGCCTTGCGGACACGGTGCCCGAGCCGGCCATCATGAAGTCGCTCTCGACGGTCAAGTTTGGCTGGGCGGCGAGCACCGGCGGATCCGACGAGATCCACGAGATCAACGACGTGCAGGTCTCGACGGTCGTTCCCGTCGAGCCCAACCTGTGCATGCTCGCCAACCCGAATCAGGTAGTCGAGGGCGTGGCCATCACGAACGGCTCCGCCACGATCACGACGTCCTCGGCGCTCGCCTCCGGCGACCTCGGCAGCAGCGTCTACGGAGCAGGCATCCCGGCCGGCACCACCATCACGGCCATCAGCGGTACCACAGTGACGATCTCGAACACCGCCACGGCCACTTCGGCGAACGCCACCGTCACGATCAGCCCCCTGCTGCCGGTCACACGGACCATCACCGACGCGTCCATCACGAGCGGCTCCACGACACTGACGGACGCGGACGCCAGCATGAGCCCGGGCGACGTCGGTGATGTCGTCATCGGCAGCGGCATCCCCGCCGGCACCACGATCACAGCCGACACCAGCAGCACGACCGAGACGATGTCGGCCGCCGCCACCGCTACGGCCGCGAGCGAGTCCGTCGTGCTCGACGAAGGCTCGACGTTGTGTGGCAACACGGCTTCAGCCCTCACTACGAGCCTCGCCACGACGGCGTACACGACTTTCACCGGCGCCGTCCTCGCCACCGGCTCCGACGAGACCCAGACGATGTCGGCCACTATCAACCTCCCGTCCGACGTGCAATTCGTGAGCGGCGAGCCGCCCTCGGGAAGTGGGTGGGCCTGCCCCACGCCGGGTCCCGGGCTGACGACGGATACGTGCACCTACGTCCCCCCGGGCGGTGACGCCTCCGCCGGCGTGCCGCTGCCACCCATCAGCGTCCCCGTGCAGCAGACCGTCTCGACGGCCGGGACATACGACGTCACCGTCACGATCTCGAGCTCGGACAACCACTCGCCCGCCTCGTACCTCACCGCCACCCAGCCCGTCACCTGGAGCGGCCTCGCCACCAACGTGGCCAACGTCTCGATCACGAAGACAGCGGCCGTCGCTTCGCCCGCCGACGGCAGCACGGACACCTACACGATCACGGCGAGCAACGCCGGGCCGAACACGGCCACCAATGTGCTCGTGACCGACCCGCTTCCTCAGGGCGTCTCCTACGAATCCAGCTCGACGGCGACCGGCACCGTCACCGAAGCCGTCGTGGACGGCGAGCCCACTGTCACGTGGTCGGTCGGTTCGCTTGCCGACCTCGCGAGCGCGACCTTGACGATCACGGTGCAGGTAGCTGCCGGTGGGGGCTCCATCGTCAACACGGCGACGGAATCGCAGTCCTCGAGCACGCCGGACCTGACCGGCACCCAGCAGGCCTCGGCCACGATCACCCCTGGCGCGGTCGCCGACGTCGTGCTGACGAAGGCGGTCTCGAACGCCACGCCACTCGACGGGTCGACGGTCGCTTACACGATCACGGCCGAGAACGGCGGCCCGGACGCCGCGCAGACCACCCAGGTGGTCGACACGCTCCCGAGCGGACTAGGGCTCGTGCAGTACGGCGCGCCCACTTCGGTGAACGGCGCCGGCCTGACGAGCGGCTCAGCGACCATCACGGCAGCGGCGGGAACCTTCAGTGCGGGTGAAGTCGGCGACTACGTCATCGGCACCGACATCACGACGGGGACGACGATCACAGCGGTCGCAGGCGGAGGGGCCTCCGCCACGCTGAGCGCGGCCGCCACCGGGACCGTCGCCAGCGAGGCCGTCACCCTCGTCGCGCCGGCGACGGCTCCGACTACGGCGGATGGGGACGCCACGACAGCCTCGGCCTCCGGCAACACCCTCACATGGAACATCGGGACGTTTGCGGCCGGCGACTCAGCCTCCATCGTGCTGCTGGCCGAAGTCGACGGCTCCAACGGGGGCAGCCCGGTCGTGAACACCGCCGTCGAGACGCAGTCGGCCACCACGCCGCTGCCGAACGGAAACGACACGACGTCTGCCTCGGCCTCGATCACCGTGACGCCGGCTGCCAACGTGTCGATCTCGAAGACCGTGTCGCCGACGAACCCGACGGTGGGTACGAACGCCACCTACACGATCACGGCCACGAACAATGGGCCGGACGCAGCTGCTGGCGTCACCCTCACTGACCACCTGCCCGCCGGCTTGACCTACGTCTCGAGCTCGACGACGACCGGAAGCGCCACATTCAGTGGCGGCGTGCTCACCTGGACGGTGGGGGCCCTCGCGAGCGGGGTGACGGACACATTGACGATGGTGGCCACGGTGACCGCATCCGGCGCCATCACCAACACCGTCACCGAGACCCAGACGACCGCCAACCCGAGCGGTGTCACGAGCGCCAGCGCCACGATCAACTCGGCGAACGTGGCCACCGTGACGGTCGTGAAGACCGTCAGCAACGCGACACCGGCCAATGGCTCCCAGGACACCTACACGCTCACGGTCACCAACCACGGTCCGAACTCGGCGGCCGCTGTGAGCGTCACCGACGCCCTGCCGGCAGGAGAGGGTTACGTCTCGAACGGCGCGGCCCCGAGCGGCACGACGGTGACGGCGTCCGACAACGTCGTCACCTGGACGATCGGCACGATGACGGACGGCACGGTGCTGCAGCTCACGATCACCGTCGACGTCACCGTCGGTTCTGGCTCGATCGTCAACACTGCCGTCGAGACGCAGTCGTCCGCGACACCGAACTCCTCGGGGGGCACGTCAGCATCGGGTTCGGTCACGATCAACCCCACTGCGGTTGCGAACGTCACGCTCACGAAGACCGCTTCGAACGCCACGCCACAGGTGGGGGGCACGGATCCGGCAGACGAGACGGCCTATACGATCACCGCCTCGGGCAACGGGCCGAATACTGCCCAGGGCGTGACCGTCAGCGACCCGCTGCCTGCGGGCGTCACCTACGTCTCCTCGGGCTCGCCGGTGAGCGTCGCGGGCTCCTCCGTGGTGAACGCCTCGGCGACCCTGACGGCCCCGGCGGGCACGTTCGTGGCCGGTGACGTCGGCTATCCGGTCTCGGGCAACAACATCCCGAGCGGGACGATCATCACGGCCGTGGCCAGCGCCACGTCCGCCACGATGTCGAATGCGGCCACGGCGACGGCGACCGAGGCCGTCACGATCGGCGAGGTCAACACGGCCCCTGCGGGCACAAACATCTGCCAGTCGGCCGGGACCGTGACCTGGGGGGCGACGTGCTCGCCGAGTTTGACGGGTTTCTCGCTTGCCTCGGGCGCGTCTCAGTCCATCATCGTGCTCGTTCGAGTGACTTCCTCGTCCGGGACGATCACGAACACGGCCACCGAGAGCCAGACGACGCCGAACGCGGCGGGGGCGACGTCAGACGCCGAGACCGCCTCCGCCTCCGTCAACCCGAAGGGGACGGCCACCGTCGTTCTCACGAAGACAGCCAGCACCGCCGCACCCATTGACGGCTCGGCTGAGACCTACACCTTGAACGTGGTCAACAACGGCCCGCAGGCGGTGCAGGGCCTCACCGTCACCGACCCCATGCCGAGCGGGCTGACCTACGTCTCCTACGGGCCGGCGACCGCAGTCGCCTCCGCCTCCATCACCGCCGGGTCGGCGACCTTGACGGGACCGGGCGGGAGCTTCACAGCCGGCGAGGTGGGCGACGTCGTGTCGGGTTTCGGGATCCCGGCTGGCACGACGATCACAGCGGTAGCAAGCGGCACGTCGGCGAGCATGTCCGCAGCCGCCACGCAGTCGATGTCGGCCGAGACGGTGACACTGATCGATCCGATCGCCCCGACGACCGCAGACGGGGTCTCGACGTCCGTTGCGGAGGCCACCGTCGGTGGTATTCCCACGGTGACGTGGACGCTGGGGACGATCGCAGACGGTGATTCCGCCTCCCTTGAGATCACGGTGCTCGTGGCGGCCAATTCGGGCACGATCACCAACATCGCCACGGAGACGCAGTCGGCCCTCACGCCGAACTCCTCGGGTGGGACGTCCACCTCCGCGGGCGCTCCCGTGAGCCCGGTACCGGGGGCGAACGTCACGATCACAAAGACCGGCTCGACCGGGACGCCCGGCGATGGCACCAACATGACCTTCACGTTGTCGGTCGCGAACGACGGTCCCGATTCCGCCGGTGCGGTCAGCGTGACGGACCCCTTGCCGAGCGGCTTGGCTTACGACTCCTACGGGTCTCCACCCGGCACCGCCCCGACGACAGCCGATGGCGTCAGCACTTCGGTGAGCGAAGCGCTCGTGGGCGGCGTGCCGACGGTGACCTGGACGATCCCGTCGCTCGTCTCGGGCGATTCGGCTTCCCTCATCCTCACGGTCACGGTGAATACGACCTCGCCCGTCATCAACACCGCCACTTTGTCGCAGACGGTGCCGAACTCGTCAGGCGATACGACAGATTCGGAGAGCTCGAGCTTCCCGCTCACCCCTGCGCCGGTGGCGAACGTGTCGCTCACGAAGGTTTCCTCCGTGCCCGGCGACGGCAACCTGCCTCACGGCACGCAGGTCACCTACACGCTGAGCTTGAACAACGCCGGTCCAGACTCGGCGGCGGGCGTATCGGTGACCGACCCCTTACCGACCGGCTTGTCGTTTGTGAGCTCCTCGACGGCCACGGGCAGTATCGCCAACGCGTCGGGCACGGTGACCTGGACGGTCGGCGTCCTCGCCGACGGGGGCACCGCCACGGCTACCATCACGGCCCTCGTATCCGACTCGGCAGCCCTCGGCAACATCACCAACACCGCTACCGAGGCGCAGACGACCGAGAACCTCA
The DNA here is from genome assembly GCA_035623975.1 of Acidimicrobiales bacterium. Classification (GTDB taxonomy): domain Bacteria; phylum Actinomycetota; class Acidimicrobiia; order Acidimicrobiales; family Bog-793; genus JAKACA01. The sequence goes on from DASPSK010000105.1 coordinate 9,380, forward strand.
CCGGCACGCAGTCGGCCTCGGCCTCCAACAACGTCGTGGCCGCTGCCAACGTCTCGATCACAAAGATCGCCAACCCGTCCACGAATACGCCGCACGGGACCGAGATCACCTACACGATCGGACTCACCAGTGCGGGCCCGGACGCCGCCGCCGGTGTCGTTGTGACCGACCCGCTGCCGGCAGGCACGACTTTCGTCTCCTCTTCGACAGCGACCGGCAGCCTCGTCAACCCGCCGGTCGGCACGAACGGGACGGTCACCTGGACGGTAGGTACTTTCGCTGCGGGCGACAGCGCCACGGCCAGCATTGTCGTCCTCGTCACCGACAGCGCCTCGGGAACGATCACGAACACGGCCACCGAGACCCAGACGACGGCCGACCCGACCGGTACTCAGAGCGCCTCTGCCACCAACACGGTCGTGCCGGCCGCCAACGTCTCCCTCGTCAAGACCGTCTCCAACGCGACCCCGGCCGACGGCACCGACGTCACCTACACCTTGAAGCTCACCAACGCCGGCC
>DASPSK010000112.1:0-10254 GCA_035623975.1 Acidimicrobiales bacterium
CTCGGGGAAATTGCTGACCGAGTTCAGGCCCGAACCGGGCGCCTTCATTGCCGACCCGCCCATGAGGTCCTTCACCCAGAAGCCGTTGTCTGTTGCGGGCGACGAGTTGTTCTGATTCCAGGCGGCATAGACGTCGTCGGAGCCGGCCAGATCCGTCACCTCGCTGGCCGAGTCCGGGTCACCATTACCCGGCACCAGGAAGTCGCTGTCCGGGGTGTCGGCCGGGATCGTCGGGGACACTCCCACCCGGTAGTCGATCTGGTGTCCGTTGAGCCAGTCAGCCGAGAGCGTGCCGTTCCTCGTCACCGTCGCCCCGCCGTTGTTGCCGATGCAGTCCTTCGAGAGCGACCAGGTCTGGAGCACCCAGGTGGGCGCGGCGGAGGAGGCGCCCACGATGCACCCGCCAGAGTACAAGCCGGTCGTTCCCCTGGTGCCGTCGAAGACGACGACCATCCCCTTGCCGTACGGGAGGAGGGTGGGGAACGGAGACAGGCTCCCCCATGCGTCGGAACCGAAGATGCTCGTCGGCTCCTGCACGATGCCGCCGTCCGGCCCGATCTTGGCCACCTCGTAGGTGTACTTCGACGATGAGACCTCGCGCTCCCAGAGGGCGCTGGCCGTGTCACCCGGGCCCATGAGGACGGTCACCCCCGGCGCCGCCCAAGGCCAGATAGCGGGGTCGAGCGGCGTCCACTTGCCGGGAGAGGGCGCCTTGTGGGGGAGAAGCTCACCTCGGAGTGCCCCCGACGAGGCGGCCGCCCCCGTGGCGATGACACCCGCGGCCACCACACCTGCTGAAAGCACGCTGAGAGCCCTGTAGACGGGATGTCTCCACTCCAGGCGTCGGTCGACACGGAGAGGTCGGATACCCATGCGCCTATCGTAAGAACCGGGCCAATGTCTGCATAGGGGTAATCCTCCCCAGCTTCGCTCGCCGGACGGACTTACGCTTCGCGGTGTGAGAGCTTCGTCACCACCGGGGGCTCCGCCTGCCGACCCGGATGTGGCGGCGACGCTGCGACTGCTGCACCGTCGCCACGGCTGGAACAAGGTAGCCATCACCGGAATCATTGCGTTCTTCCTGGGCTTCGGCGCCTACTCCCAGGCGGTGTCGCAGGGGACGCCTCCGCCGTCCTGGTTCCTGTTCATCGTCATAGTGCTGGCCGCCTTGGCCATCGTCGGCATCGTGGCCTATGTGGTGGACGCGGCGCGCCTACGGCGCAGACCGCCGGCGGTCCGGGCACAGGCAGCCCAGCTCTTCACGCACCAGCCGAGCCAGTCACGTCTCCACCACTACCCGCCCCGGCACCGGCTCATCTGGGCGTTGCGCTGGCTCGGGATGCTGCTGATACTCGGGGTGGCCGTGCTCAGCGTGCCTGCTGTCTTCGACGGGGTGGCGTACCTGGCCGGCGCCGGAAGCAAGGTCACCTTCGACCCGACCTCGTACCAGACAGATTGCTACGTACGAGGAGGTTGCACGACGGCCACCGACGGCATCATGGAGATCGGCGGCGCTTGGGTTGATGCGACCTGGCCGGATGTCGTCCCGCTCGACAAGCCCTTCCAGATCCGGGCGCCGGTCTGGAGGTGGGGGCTTGGCGAGGCCCTCATCAGCAGCGACGTGATCGCCGTCGTCGCCATCCTCGTCAGCCTGTTGATGGAAGCGGGCGGGGTCCTGGTGGTGATCACCATGGTCAGGCTGGCGCGCAACTGGCGACGGCACCGCCAGCAACCGACGGCACCGGCGTTCGCTCGGTCACCCTGACCTCAGCTGCGCTCGGGCACCGCGAGCGCGCGGGCAGCCGGTCCCGAGCAAACCTGTGACTCCGCCGGCGTGGCGGCGCGTTGCGTCGTCGTCATGAGCCACCGCCGGGACGACTTCGCCCGGGCGGAACGGGTCGTCACGCTCTCGCACAGAGCCGTCGTCAGCTGATACGGGTCCCGTAGGCTCGCAGGCGGGCGAGGTCCCCCGGGTCGCTCAACACGACCAGGTCGTGAACGGGACGTCCAGGGCCGATGAGGCACGACATCGCCGCGTGGGCGGGGGACCCCCGCCCGGGCACATCCGTCGTCAGCAGCACGAACATGTCATCCGGGCAGGCTTCGTGGACGACGGCCGCCTTGGCGAGCGATTTCCAGAGCGTCTCAGACCGCCGGAGTCCTGGGCGGGTCGAGGTGAAGCCGCCTGCGACCTCGAAGAGCCATCGCCTGTCCCCGGCGTCCCGAGCGGCGAAGCAGACCTCGATGCCGTGCAGCTTCAGGTTCTCCTCGATGCCCGAGAAACCGCCCGCCTCGAGCGCCAGCCGGGCGAGCTCTCGTGCGGACCGCCCCTCGCGCAACGCCCGCGTCTGGAAGTCCTCGCCGTCGGGTGCGAGCTGCGGTCCCACCGACAGCGTCGCCCGCGGTCCGGAGCCCGGGCGCTCGCCGGTGCGGGCGAGCTCGGCGGCGACCCTCGCTCTGGCCTGTGAGACGTAGTGCGGATCGGTGTCGTAACCGGCGTAGTGGCGGTCTGTCCGGAGGGCGGCGATGGCCGTCGATCCCGAGCCGATGAACGGATCGAGCACGAGGTCGCCCCGGTAGGTATAGAGGTGGATGAGCCGCTCGGGGAGGGCGACGGGGAACGGTGCCGGATGCCCCACGCGGCGGGCGCTCTCTGCCGGGATCTCCCAGACGTCCGTCGTCGCCTCCATGAACTCGTCCCGAAACACCGAGCCTTCCGACGGCAGGCCCCGGCCGAACCGTCTGCGGGCCGACACAGCCCGGTCGAAGCGCCCCTTGCTGGCGATGACGATGCGCTCACTCAGGTCACGGATCACCGGGTTGGTCGGCCGTTGGAACGAGCCCCAGGCGCACGAGCCGGTGGCACCGCGGCCCTTCAGCCAGATGACCTCGCCCCGCAGCAAGAGGCGCAACCGGTCCTGCAGGATCCAGGTGACATCTGAGGAGAGGGACCGGTAGGGCTTGCGCCCGAGGTTGGCGACGTTGACGGCGATGCGGCCCCCGGGCTCGAGCTTGCGGACGCACTCGGCGAAGACGTCCTCCAGCATGGCGAGATACTCGGCGTAGGTGGCGGGCACGTGACCCTCCCCAAGGGCCGCCTCGTACTCCTTGCCGGCGAAGTACGGCGGCGATGTGACGACGAGGGCGACGGAGGCATCGTCGATGTCGGCCATGTGGCGGGCGTCGCCGACGATGATCTCGTCGATCTCCCTCCGGCCGCCGACCCGCTCGTCGCCCGACAGCTCCGGCGGGGTGAACCGCTCATAGAAACCCGAGGCGTCGTGGCTCTCCCGTCTCCCCACCCCGAAGCGAGACGTGGAGGTACGGCGCTGTGCTGCCGGCGCCTCGCGCATGTGTTCGATGCTAGTGAGGCTGGAGGGCTGGGTCGGGTTTCTCTGCCGAGGGGGTCTCGGCGTGCGTCTTCGGCAATGATGCCGTCGTGACAACGGATCAGCCCTCCGACCTCGACGAGATCCGCCGACGCCTCGACGTCGTCGACCGCAAGCTCGTGCAGGTCCTCCTCGAGCGATCGCGCCTCATCGACGAGGTCATCCACTTCAAGCGGGCCCACGGGATGCCGGTGATCGACCGGGCGCGCGAGGACCTCATGCTCGCACGCATCGAAGAGGTCGCCACCTTGGAGGGTCTCGACCCGCGCATCGCCCGTCAAGTGCTGCGCGCCGTCATTGATTCGTTCACACTGCTCGAGGTCGAGCACCTCGGCCCGGACTCTTAGGGGCAGACGGCTACGCGATGGACCTGCCGGGGCAGCTCGGCGAGAAGGCGCCGACCTCGCTGTGGGCGTCCCAGCCCCTCTTGTTGCCCTTCTGCCAGGACGCCAGGCTGAGATAGCTCGCCGAAGGCGAGGCGAAGTTGCCGTTGACCGTGTTCGTCGCGATCGAGAGGTTCTCGTAGTCGTTGCAGTCGATCGCATCCTTCGAGCCGGCTTTGGGGAGGTTGTCGATCTCGAGGAGGGGGTTGTACCGGTCGCCCCTTCCCAGACCCTCGATGGTGTTATGCCAGATCTCGACGTTCGCCCAGATGCCGCCGAGATCCACGACAGGCATGCCGTCGCTGGGCGTCAGGAAGTACTGGCTCTCGTTCTGGAAGACGTTGTCGTGCACATAGACGTCCGAGATCGTCGCCTTCGCCCCGAAGGCGTCGATGTACATGGCATAGGGGTCGTGGCCGGCAACCGTCGAGGAGCCGCTCGCTCCGGGTGGGTTCGGCCCGCTGCTCGGGTCGGACCTCGACGTGCCCGGGTCGTCGTGGACGACGTTGCCCGAGACGAGGAGATGATCGGTCTCGCGTCCCGGCGTCTCGACGTCGAGGTTGATGCCCTGATCGGTGTTCCAGACAGTGTTGGAGGCAAACCAGATGAAGGACGCCCCGTCGTCGTAAAGGCCGGCGGCGTTCTCGGGCAGCGGCTCGCACGTCTTTGTCGCCGCGTCCCACCTGCCGTAGGCGGCGTTCGACAGGGTGTCGACGTTGTAGACGGTGTTGCCCCCGACATAGCCGTGACTGGCCTGGACATCGCCCGTCTCCCAGCCGATCGTGTCGATGCCGATGTTGTCCACATCATCGACGACGTTGCCGGCGACGAGGAAGTCGCTGAGCGCTCCGTTGAAGGTCATCGTCTCGCTCTCGCCTGTGCGCGTGCCCGTCACCGTGTTGTCCTCGACCACCACGTGCTCGAGCCGTTGCGAGTGGGCCGTGCCGGCGGCGATGACGGCAATCCCGTAGGCGTCGACATCGGCGTTGTCGCAGAGCAAGGGCGAGGTGTGATTCTCGTCCGCCCTGTTCGTGATGCCGGTGACGGTGTTGTCGATGATGAAGATGTCGCTGCAGGAGCCACCGTGCAAGAAACACGCCGAGAGATGAGGGAACGTCCCCTGTTTCGTGTTCTCGGTGTCGCTGCGAGCCGTCACGTAGATGCCCGCCGGTGTCTGTGCCGTGCCGTCGAAGGTGTAGTTCTCGACCTTGAGCCCGTAGATCTCGACGCTGCGTGAGTCGACGATGCTGATCCCGCCGGCGTCGCTCCAGTACTGGTTGGGGTTCGTGTCGCCGGCCTGCACTGACCCGAGGTCGAAACTGGCCGTCGCATGCGGCGCCGGGGCCACTTCGAGCAGGGCGGTCGTCGTCTTCGACCAGATGTGCAGAGGCCTCCTGAACACGCCCGACAGGCAGACGACCGTCTCGGACCTGATCGAGTTCTCGTGGGAGGCGATCCAGGAGTTGACCGCCGCCGAGCTGGCACCGTGGGCGGCCGCGAAGGTCACCGAGCAGGCCGAGGGCGGTGCGATGGGCGAACCGATCGGCGTCGTCGGGTTGGGGATGAGGCCGTTGTCATCGCGGAGGACGGCCCCCTTCGGCTCGAAGCGGAAGTCGCGGGCGCTGACCGGTGGCACGGGCTGGCTGATGGTGTTGCTCGCCGACCGGTCGCCAGCGGCCGGGCTCATGGCGGTGGCCGTGGCGCGTCCCGGCGGGACGAGGGCGATGGCGAGAGCGGCGATCGCCGCCGTGACGAGTGCTGTGATCCGCGCCGCTCGCAACCCTGCTCCTCTCCGCCAGAGACCCTCCGAACATCATGACGCAGTTACGCATCCTCACCGGGCAAGCGCTCGTGCGCCGGCTTCGCGCGCGGTCCGGCGGCCTCGGGCGGGTTGCAATTCGCCGGACCGGTCGTAGCCTGTAGGGATGGACGCCACCTCCGACCCCGTGCACTGGCGAGGGGTGCATCACCTCGCCCTCATCACCGCTGACATGGACGCAACCGTGCGGTTCTGGCACGGCGTCCTCGGCGCCCGCGTGGTGGCGACCATCGGCACGGCGGCGTTTCGCCATTACTTCTTCGAGATCGGAGAGGGCAACACGATCGCCTTCTTCGAATACCACGGCCAGAAGCTCGCCACTTACGCGAAGCCGGCAGGCATCCCCTACGAGGCCGCCTCGCAGTTCGACCATCTGTCGATGCGCCTTCCGGACGAAGATGCCCTCCTCCGGCTCCGCGACCGGCTGAAGAGCCATGGGTGCGAGGTGACCGATGTCGTCGACCACGGCTTCCTGCGATCGATCTACTTCAGCGACCCGACCGGCATCGCTCTCGAGGCATCGTGGTGGACGCTCGACCCGACGGGACGGCCGGCCGACCAGGGCGACGACCGGCTCTTCTCCGACCCCGACCCCGTACCTGCCGTTCGCGAGCTGCGCGACAGCGGGACGCTCGATCACACGGTGGCAACCGAGCTCGTGGACTCCATCATCCTCGACCTCTACGGCCCCAAGCAGAGCTGACCCGGGGGGCGATGGCCACCCAACCCACGGGCGCCCCGCCGACCGGCAACGTCCTGTTCATCACGCTCGATCAGTGGAGGGGCGACTCGCTGTCGGCCCTCCGGCACCCCCTCGTCACGACGCCCACCCTGGACGCCTTGGCCGCACGAGGCGTGCTCTTCGCCAATCACTGGGCCAACGCCGCCCCGTGCGGCCCGAGCCGTGCCAGCCTCTACACGGGCATGTACCTGCAGAACCACCGCTCGGCCCTGAACGGCACGCCCCTCGACGCCCGGTTCACGAACATCGCCCTCGAGGCGCGGGCGCTCGGATACGACCCCGTCCTCTTCGGCTACACCGACACGAGCGTCGACCCGCGAACGGTGCCCGCCGGCGACGCACGGCTACGAACCTACGAAGGCGTCCTCCCGGGCTTCCGCCCGATCGTGAACGACCCCTACGACGCCCGAGGCGTCGGCTACGAGTGGGCGAAGTGGCTGGCCGCACGCGGCAAGGACGTCCCCTCCGACCCACGGCGGCTCTATGACCCGGACCTCTCCTATCCCGGCGCCTCCGACCACCCCCCCTCCTGGGCGCCGGCCAGCTTCAGCGCGGAGGAGACCGAGACCGCCTTTGTCACCGAACGGCTCATCGCCTACCTCGAGGAGCACGGGGACGAGCCCTTCTTCGTGCACGCCTCCTACATCCGCCCGCACCCGCCCTATCGAAACCCCCCCGGTTATCACGACCTCTACTCCCTCGAGGACGTCCCGCCCTTCGTGGCCCATCCCACCCGGGAGGCCGAGCGGGCCATGCACCCGCTCAACGACATCCTCCTCCTGCTGCCGCCACTGGCGGCGCCGGATGACGAAGATGAGCGCCGTCAGCTGCGCGCCACCTATCACGGCATGCAGCGCGAGGTCGACGATCAGCTGAGCCGACTCTTCGACTGGCTCGAGGCGTCCGGGCTGGCCGGCGACACCCTCATCGTCCTTACGAGCGATCACGGTGAGATGGGCGGGGATCACTGGCTCTTCGAGAAAGGGGGCTATTGGGACGAGAGCTACTCGATCCCCCTCATCATCTGCGATCCCCGCCCGTCGGCTGACCGCACGCGCGGGCTAGTCGTGAGGGACATCACCGAGTCGGTCGACGTGCTTCCGACCATCCTGTCCTTCATGGGCGCGCCCATCCCGACCCAGGTGGACGGCTGGCCGCTGACGTCGTTCCTCGAGACGGGGACAGCGCCCGAGCATTGGCGCACGGAGGCACATTTCGAGTGGGACTTCCGCCATCCCGTCACGCGACTGGCGGAGAGCTACCTCGGGGTGCCGTCGGCCCACTGCCTGCTCAACGTCATCCGGTCGGATCGTTACAAGTACGTTCAGTTCGCCACCGAAGCCGACGTCCTCCCGCCACTCCTCTTCGATCTGGTTGGCGATCCCGGACAGCTGACCGACGTGTCGGCCGAGCCGGCGCACAGGGACATGGCCCTCGAGGCCGCCCAGAGCCTGCTGCGCTGGAGGATGCGCAACGACGAGCGCACGCTCGTGAACCAGTTTCTCGACCCGAGCCAGGGTCACGTCATCGCGGCGGACAGCTGGCGCTGAGCGACTGCCTGCCCGTCAGCGCAAGCCCGGCAGCGCCCGCACAGGAGCGCGGGGGGACCGCACGATCTCGTCGACAAGTCCGAAGGCGACGGCCTCGGCGGCGCTCAAGTAGCGGCCGGCTTCACAGGCGGCCGTGACGACCTCGAGCGGGCGGCTCGTGGCCAAGGCCAGCCGCTCGTGGTATCGCAAGTAGCTGTGCCGGTGGTACTCGACGAGAGACTCCACTTGGCTCGCTCTCGCCTCGAAGGCGGCCTCGGGGTCGGTCAGGCGAAAGCGCGTGTGCTCCATGGCGAGACGCCGGCTGCAGACGGCGGCGACGAGCGCCGCCGAGCCCTCCACTCGACCCAGGCAGGTCACGTGCACGGGCACACCGAGCGCATCGATGACGTCCGCCACGGCAAAACCGGCCTCGAGAGAGCCCCCGGGGCAGTCGAGCTGCAGCTGCACGGCATCATCGCCCGTGGCGTCGAGCGTCATGAGCTGAGAGGCGACGCGTGTGGCCGTGATGTCGTCGAGGGCGCCTCGCAGGGCGACGATCCGCCGGTCGAACATGTGCCCTTCGAGCCAGTCGCCTCGCTCCGTCCAATCGTCCGGACCCATCAGCTGTCCTCCTTCTTCGGCTTCAAGTGCCACTCCAGCTCGTGCGACAGGGCGGCCGCGTAGCGCTCCAGCGTCGACAGGCGCACGTCGGCGTCGCCGGACTCGAGCCGAGCCACGGCCGACTGCGAAGTCCCCATGCGTGCCGCCACCTCGGTCTGGGTGAGCCCGAGGTCGAGGCGACGCGCCTCCAGCTCCGACACCAGCTCTTGGCGTCGTTCCGCCATCTCCCGAAACCCGGGGAAGACCGTTTCATGCCGTCGCTGTGACGTCGTCATCTCGTTCTCGATATCTTATATTCGCGATATTGCTTCGGCCCCACCCAGCGCGCAAAGGGAGCAGACACGTGACCCACCGGACTGACGCAGGCCAGCGAGAGCACCCCCGGCACTCGATCATCCCCACCGTCCTCGACCAGACGAGCCGGGGTGACCGAGCGTACGACATCTTCTCCCTGTTGCTGCGAGAGCGCATCGTCTTCCTCGGCCAGGAGGTCGACGACCAGATCGCCAACCTCCTCGTCGCCGAGATCCTCTACCTCGAGGCCGAGGACTCCGAGAAGGACATCCACCTCTACATCAACTCGCCCGGCGGCCTCGGCTACGCCGGCATGGCCATCTACGACGTCATGCAGCACGTGCGCTGCGAGGTGTCGACCATCTGCGTCGGCATGGGGATGTCAGCGGCCGCCATGATCCTCGCGGGCGGGGCGGCGGGAAAGCGGTTCGCCCTTCCGAACGCCAAGATCATGATCCACGAGGGGAGCGCGGGCACGCGGGGGGCGCCTCGCGACATGGAGATCCACCTGCGTGAGGTCCTCGCCACGACCCGGCGCATGGTCGAGATCCTTGCCCACCACACGGGGCGACCCATCGAGGAAGTCGCTGCGGACATCGAGCGGGACCGCTACATGACGGCGGAGGAGGCCAAGGCTTACGGCCTCATCGACGAGATCATCCTCCCTCGCCGGGGGGTCTCGGCTGTCCCCACCGAGCTCGAGCTCGCCTCCGTGGGCTGACGCGGACGCTCGCGGGCAGTCACGGGAGTGACGTGCCCGCCAGCTCGGGCACGAGAGCCGCCGCCTTGACGGTGCCCCAGCCGCTGGCGAGGTCATAGCCCTTCACAGCCGCAAAGCCGGTCACGACGGCGGTGCCATCCTTCAACGGGATGCGCACCGAGTTGTTCCCATGGGTCACGTCCACCAGTCCGGGGGCGTGGTCAGCGCCGAGGCGGTAGAGCGTCGGGTTCAACAGCCCGAGGTCGTGACCCGCCAGCTGATCGGCCAGCGCCACGATGCCGGCAAACAGCGGGGAGGCGAGGCTGGTGCCGCACACGGGCGACTCACCCCCGAAGGTGCCCGGGTAGCTTGCGTAGACGTACGCGCCCGGGTTGCACGACGCGTCCATGGAGACATCGGGGATTCCCCGGTGCTTGCCGACGACAGCGGCGACGCCGATCTGCCAGCTCGGCCGGGCGAAGATGATGGACACGCCGCCACCGCCCGCCGACGGGGGGACGGTCGTGCCGTCGTCGTTCCAGACCCGCGTGGGAGACACCTGCTTGCCGGCCGCGTCGAGCAGGATCTGCGTCCCGCCAACCGCTGTCACGAGGGGATCGCTCGCCGGCCAGTTGATCACCCTCCGGTCGTAGTAAGTGCCCTTGGCAGTCTGCGACGTCGCCCCCCAGTCGCCCGCGGCCCCGAGGACGGTGACGTGACGCCTCTGCGCCAGCTCGTAGGTTCCCCGGAAGGCCAGGAGGGAGGCCTTGGTCGGGA
>DASPSK010000119.1:0-3661 GCA_035623975.1 Acidimicrobiales bacterium
ACGGCCATCAAGGACAGCTTGACCGACTTCGACGGCGTCTTCACCTATGTCGTGGTCACCGAGGACAGCCTTGGCATGGCCAAGGATGTCATGGCGGCCAAGCCGCTCGTCCTCTTCGAGTCCGACGACCTCGTCGCCCTCGCCTCGGAAGAGGTCGCCATCCGGGCGCTCATCGATCACGAGATCGACACGCACGACCCCTACGAGGGCGAGGTGCTCGTATGGAATCGGTAGCCGTCGGCGAGCGGGGCATCACCTACGACGCTCGCGGGCTCGTCGAGCCGAACGCTGAGGCGCCCCGAACCTCGCAGATCTCCGGTGACAAGGCGATCTTCGACGCCACGGGGCACACGACGCGGACGATCAACCTCGAGATCCGCTGGCTTCTCACCGAGGAAGGGGTGAAGGACATCACCGTCTTGAACCCGGGCGCCAAGCACTCGATCGGGGTCGCCATCCTCGAGCGGTGCAAGATCCGCTTCGAGGGGAGCCTCGGCTACTTCGGGGTCGCCCTCATCGACGGGCCGGAGATCGAGATCACCGGCCGGGTCGGCTGGTCGGTCGCCGAGAACATGATGTCGGGCACCGTCGTGATCGAGAAGAACGCCGGCTCCCTCGCCGGTGCGGCCATCCGCGGGGGCGATCTCGTCGTGAAAGGCGACGTCGGCGCCCGAACCGGCATCGACCAGAAGGGCGGCACGATCATCGCCGGCGGCAATGCCGGGCTGCTGACCGGCTTCATGATGCAGCGGGGCCGCCAGATCATCTGCGGCAACGTCGGCAACGGCCTCGGCGACTCGATGTACGACGGGGCCATCTTCGTCGGCGGCAAGGTGGCCTCCCTCGGCGTCGACTGCGAGGAGGCGGAGGTGACGGCAGACGATCAGGAGATGCTCGACCACAAGCTGGGCTACTACGGGGTCGAGCACCCCCAGGTGTTCCGGAAGTTCGTCTGCGCGAAGAAGCTCTGGAACTACGACTCACTCGAGCCGAACGAACGCAAACTGGTGCTCTGAGGCGCCAGCACTGAACAGGAGTCAAAGTGCCGGACCAACCCGTGCGAACCGACATCATCGGCCACTCGAAGATCTTCACGCCTGAGGTCATCAACGACATCCATGTGAAGGCCGAGCTCGGTCGCTACCGGATGCGGGGTTTCTCGCTCTTCAAGAAGATGCCCAGCTGGGACGAGCTGATGTTCCTGCCCGGAACCTTGACCCGCTTCGTCATCGAGGGGTACCGGGAGAGGTGCTCCACGCGCACGGTGCTCGGCGCCCGCTTCGCCAAGCACCCCATCGAGCTCGACATCCCCATCTACATCACGGGAATGAGTTTCGGGGCGCTCTCGCTCGAGGCCAAGATGGCGCTCGCCCGGGGTGCCTCCATGGCCGGGACGGCGACCTGCTCGGGAGAGGGCGGCATGATCCCGCCGGAGCGGGATCTCTCGACCAAGTGGTACTACCAGTGCATCCAGAGCCGCTACGGCTTCAACCCCCACCACTTGATGCTCGCCGACGCCTGCGAGTTCTTCATCGGCCAGGGATGCAAGGTCGGTCTTGGCGGCCACCTCATGGGCCAGAAGGTCACCGAGCAGGTGGCCGAGATGCGCTCGCTGCCCGTGGGCATCGACCAGCGGAGCCCGGCGCGCCACCCCGACTGGCTCGGTCCGGACGACCTGTCGCTCAAGATCCAGGAGATCCGGGAGGCGACCGATTACCAAATCCCGATCCAGCTGAAGCTCGGGGCGGCCCGCGTCTACGACGATGTCCGCATGGCCGCCAAGTGCGGCCCGGACGTCATCTACCTCGACGGTGCGGAGGGAGGCACCGGCGCCGGCCCGCACGTCGCCGCCGAGGAGACGGGCATCCCCCTCATGGCCGCCATCCCCGAAGCCCGCCGGGCACTCGAGGACGTCGGGCTGGCGGACGAGATCGACCTCGTCGTCGCCGGCGGCATCCGCAACGGCGGCGACGTGGCCAAGTGCCTCGCCCTCGGTGCGAATGCCATCGCCATCGGCCACTCGGCCTTGATGGCGCTCAACTGCAACAAGGAGATCCCCGGGGTCACCGACTACGAGGGGACGATCGGCGTCCCCGCCGGCTACTGCTACCACTGCCACACGGGCCGCTGCCCGGTCGGCATCACAACCCAGGACCCGGAGCTGCGCAAGCGTCTCGTCGTCGACGAGGCTGCCGAGCGCGTGTACAACTTCCTCCACACGCTCACTCTCGAGGTGCAGATGCTCGCCCGCGCCTGTGGCAAGACGAACGTGCACAGCCTCGAGCCGGAGGATCTCTGTGCCCTCACGGTCGAGGCGGCCGCCATGGCCAAGGTGCCGCTCGCGGGCACGAACTACGTGCCCGGGCTGACGGAGGACCGCATGCTGAGCGAGATGAAGGGGCTCTTCGCCAAGCACGTCGATGAGGCAGGGGGCTGAGGCCATGAGCGACGTAGGCCGTCACGTCACGATCGACTCCGAGGAGCTCTCGGGCCGCTCGTTCCCCTACCAACACGATCTCTCCCTCGTCGAGGACATCGACCTCGTGGCCGCCACGCCGGGCCCGGATCTCAACTGGCTGGAGGACATCCACCTCCTCATCGAGGACGGGGTGCCGGCGGTCTTCGACCGGTACTCCAACTCGTTCCTCAAGATCCACTTCCCCATCCCCCCCGGCAGGGAGGACGAGATCGCCCGCAAGGTGCTCATCGCCCACCTGCAGGCGGGAAACTCGTACGGCATCCAGCTGAAGCGGCTCCACACGAAGTTCCCCCAGCGCATGCTCGGTCCCTGGACGGACGACTCCGAGCTCGTCGGGCAGCACTGGGAGCCTCGCACGCTGGCAGGCTGGGAGTCGCCGAGCGGTCACTAGCAGGAGGATCCCGGCTCAAAGGAGACGCAGAATGGCAGTACCCAAGTCGGCTCGTTTCGTGGTGATCGGGGCTGGGATCCACGGCCTTTCCACCGCCTGGCACCTGGCGAGCGCCCTCGATCGCTCCGGCCAGTTCAGCCGCGGTGACGTCATCGTGCTCGACAAGAACGGTGTCGGCGCCGGCGCCAGCGGCATCGCCTGCGGGGTCGTGCGCAACAACTACTTCCAGCCGGCCATGCGCGAGCTCATGGCGCACTCGGTGTCGGTCTGGGAGTCGGATCCGGCCGCCTTCTCCTACCACGGCGTCGGCTACATGCAGATCGCCCCGGAGGTCATGCACGGCGACGTCGCCCAGATCTACGAGGAGCAAAAAGGCATCGGTTACGACTCCACCCTCGTGGAGGGCCCGGATGACTGCCAGACGTACATGCAGGCGCTCTTTTCGGACTGGCAGGCGAAGAACATCTCCGTCGTGCTGCACGAGAAGCGCGGCGGCTACGCCAACAACGTCCAGTCCCTCCGTGGGCTCGAGTCGAAGGCGAGAGCGGCTGGAGCACAGATCTTCACCGGCACGCGGGTCACCGGTTTGCGGACGCAGTCCGGGGCGGTCACGGCCGTGGAGACCGATCAGGGCGACGTCGCCTGCGAGCAGGTCGTCGTCGCCGCCGGTCCCTGGGTGCGGACGTTCTGGAAGATGCTCGACCTTCCCGACACCCTCGATGTGCTCGGGCGCGACGGCCAGGTGTACGCCCGGCCGATGTGGACGTACTGGTGCCTGCAGGAGGGCACCT
>DASPSK010000121.1:0-5342 GCA_035623975.1 Acidimicrobiales bacterium
CTCGGGCGTCGTCCTCCTCGTCATGGCGGCCGTTCTCGCCCTCGGAGTCCTTCTCAAGGTCCCGGGCATCGGCCGAGAGGCGCGCTTCCACCCGGACCTGTCGCATTTCGGGCCGTTCGCCGCTCCGGTTGCCGGCGCCGCCTTCGGCTTCGGCTGGACGCCGTGCGCCACACCCGTGCTGGCCTCGGTGCTCGCCGTGGCCGCCTCCGGCTCCGATGTCGCCCGCGCCGCCGGGCTGCTCGTCGCCTACTCACTCGGGCTCGGGCTTCCCTGCCTGGCAGTGAGCCTCGCCTTCGGACGGCTGGCGGGCGCCTTGGCGTTCGCTCGCCGCCACGTCGCCGCCATCACGGCCACGGCCACCGTGGCGATGGCGGGCTACGGCGTGTTGCTCGTGCTCAACCGTCTGAGCTGGGTCACGACACACCTGCAGTCCCTCTCGCCCCGCTGAGGACGGCGGCGCCCGACGTCGCCGGAAACTGCCCGCACGAGCCTCCTCGCCGCGCCGGGCGCGAACGTGCTACACCATGACGAGCGAGCTGCCCCGTCGGCGAGGTGACACCGCCGAGGCAGTGCTAGCGGATGCCGGCGCTCAACGCCCCTTGAGTGCTCAGTTCACCCAGCCACAGCTTGGAACCAAGCCCAACACACTTGGAAAAGGAGCTTCTCGTGAAGAAAGAGAGCACTGCTTCGCCCGCTGCGCCCGTCGACATCGAGGCGGTGATCGCGTCGGCGATCGGCGAGCGGAGGCTGCTGAGCCATCCCTTCTACCAGCGGTGGCTGGACGGAACCCTGGAGGCCGGCGAATTAGCGGCCTACGCGTCCCAGTACCGCCACTTCGAGGCACAGCTGCCTGCCTTCCTCTCGACCGTGCTCGAGCAGCTGCCACCCGGTCCCGCCCACGACCTCGTCGCCGCCAACCTGACCGACGAGCTCTCCGTGCCCGCTCCTCACCTGGCGTTGTTCGACGCCTTCTCGGCGGCAGTGGGCGCCGAGACCGAGCCGCCGACGCCGGCGACCCAGCAGCTCGTCTCCTGCTACGCCCGCTGGGCAGGCTGCCCGAGCGCGGCGGCCGTCGGGGCGCTCGCCGCCTACGAAGTGCAGGCGGCCGAGGTGGCCGCGAGCAAGGCTGCCGGCCTGCGGGAGCGGTACGGGCTCGACGCGGCTGCGACGGAATTCTGGGATGTCCATGCCACCGCCGACCTCGATCATGCTCA
This sequence comes from Acidimicrobiales bacterium, assembly GCA_035623975.1. Taxonomy (GTDB): domain Bacteria; phylum Actinomycetota; class Acidimicrobiia; order Acidimicrobiales; family Bog-793; genus JAKACA01. The sequence continues at coordinate 1,215 of DASPSK010000121.1, forward strand.
GTGGGTCGTCGGGGCCCTCGCCGAGCTCGCCCAAGAAACAAGCGCTGCCGCCGCAATGGCGGCGGCAGCAGCGGACACCGCCGCGGCGTGGTGGGCTTTCCTCGACGAGCGCGAGGCAGCCCGTCCGATCGCCGCTTGATCGGCGCCGCTACAGACCCATCACGAGCCTCGTGATGCGGTCGGCCACGCTCGTTGGCGTCACCTGCGTCACGGCCGCCAGCAGGTAGGCGTCGGGACCCACGAGGTAGCGAGCTCGCGGTGCGCGCGAGCCGAGGGCGTGGGCGACGACCTTGGCACAGGACTCGGGCCGACCCATGAGGGGCGTCGAGAGCTCGATGGTCTGACGCGCCCGCCGGTAGGCGGCGGCATAGCGGGAGCCCTCGTGCTCGTCGCCCGCGTGCTCGACCTCGTCCCAGATGCCCGTCTTGAAGCCCCCCGGCTCGACCAGCACCACGCGGATGCCCTCGGCGGCGACTTCCATGCGCAGGGCGTCCGACCAGCCCTCGAGAGCGTGCTTGGCTGCCTGGTACCAGCCGGAGAGGGGGGTCGTGGCGCGTCCGTAGATCGAAGAGATGTTGACGATCGTGCCGCCACCCTGCTCCCGCATGATCGGGAGCGCCAACCGAGCCAAGCGCGCCGGGGCGATCACCATCGTCTCGAGGACCTGCCGAGCCTCGGCGTCACTCACGTCCTCGATGGCGGCCGTGCTGCCGTAGCCGGCGTTGTTGACGAGGCCGTCGAGGCGGCCGTAGCGGTTCACGACCTCGTCGACCGCCCGCCCACAACCGGCGGCATCGGTCACGTCGAACAGGACGGAACCGACTTCGACGCCGGCATTGGCGGCCGCCTCGTGCAGCAGCTCGGCCTTGGCCTCCGATCTCACCGAGCCCACCGACGACCAGCCCTGCTTTGCCAGTTCGAGCGCGGTAGCAAGCCCAATGCCCGAGTTCGCCCCTGTCGTGAGCACCACCTTCGTCATGAGCGCACACTACGTGGCCGATTCGTCCCCGGCACTCCATAGCCTGGCCGCGTGCCCGGCACGCTCGAGGGAAGCAAACTGCCCGTCCGCAGCCGCTTGCTGGCTGCCACCGACGACCAGTACGACGTGCTCGCACGCTGGCTGGCTGAAGTGGCTTGCCCACTCGACACCCTCCTCGACATCGGCGCCGGCGACGGTGACGACGCCTACTGCCACCTCATCAGGCCGCTCGTCGGGCGGGTGGTGGGGGTGGATCCCGACCCGCGCACATCGAGAAACACGGGCCTGGACGAGTGGCACCAAGCGACCATCGAGGCCTTCGCCGCCGAGCTGCTCGCCGCGCAGGCGAGCCGTGCTCGTGAGTCAGCCGAACCGGGGGCAGGCCCGCCATCCGCGACGGGTGGATTCGGCCTCTTCGACCTCGCCCTCGCCGTCTACGTCGTCGAGCACGTCACGGCGCCGGCCGCCTTCTTTTCGGCTGCCCGCGTTTGCCTGCGCCCGGGCGGCTCGCTTTTCGTCATCACCCCGAACCTGTGGCACTACTTCGGCCTCTTGGCGAAGGGTGCCATGGGCCTCGGGGTCGAGGACAGGCTCCTCGGCGCCGTGCGGGCGGCCGCCGGGGAGCACGATCACGCCGCCCACTTCGCCGTGGCCTACCGAGCGAACTCCGTCCGGGCGCTCCGGCGGTTCGGGAGCGAGGCGGGTTTCTCGTCGTTGGAGATCCGCCACCTCGAGAACCCCGCGGTCTTCGAGACGTACTTCCCGGGCTGGGCGGTCGCCTTCCCGCGTTGGTACTCCCGGGCGGTACACCGCCTCGGGCGGCCCGAGCTGTTCGGCACGTTCATCTGCCGCTTCATCAACTGAAGGGGGCCTGGCCGAGTGGGCCGCCGGGGAGGGCGCGCGGCAGAATGTCAACCATGTCCGACCAGGCCGTCACGACCGCCCCCACGAGAGCGGAGGCACCATCTCCCCTCGTCGCCGAGCGCATCGATCAGCTGCTCTCCGACGCCGACCCTCGGACGACCGACGTGGTCGCCTTCCGCCACCGCCAGTACGAGCTGGGTTTGGCATGGGTGCACTTCCCGGAGGGTTTCGGGGGCTTGGGGCTGCCACCGTCGTTCCAGCGCGAGGTGGACCGTCGTCTCGCCGCCGCCGGCGCCAAGCCCCATGGGCTCTTCGAGTTCTTCGGCCTCGCCATGGCGGGCCCGACGGTCGTCACTCACGGCTCCGACGAGATCCGCCGGCGCCTGCTGCCTCGCCTTTTCACCGGCGAGGACTCCTGGTGCCAGCTGTTCAGCGAGCCCGGGGCCGGCTCCGACCTGGCCGGCTTGTCGACGCGGGCCGTCCGGGACGGTGATGAGTGGGTGATCTCCGGTCAGAAGGTCTGGAACACCCTGGCTCACGTCTCGGACCGGGGGATGCTGGTGACCCGGACCGACCCCGAGGCGCCCAAGCACAAGGGACTCACCTACTTCGCCCTCGACATGCACGCACCGGGAGTCGAAGTGCGCCCGCTCCGCCAGATGACCGGCGAGGCGGAGTTCAACGAGGTCTTTCTCACGGAGGTGCGCGTGCCAGACGCCGATCGCGTCGGCGGTGTCGGCGACGGCTGGCGGGTGGCGATGAGCACGCTCATGAACGAACGCACATCGATCGGCGGGAGCGGCGCGCCTGCCCGTGGTTCGGGGCCGATCGCCGAGGCCGTCCGCATCTGGAGGGAGGAGCCGGGGCCGAAGACGGCGGTACAGCGAGACCGGCTCATGCGCTTGTGGATCGAGGCGGAGGTCCTCCGCCTCACGAACCTGCGGGCAGGCGGCAACCGCCGAGCCGGCAACCCCGGGCCGGAGGGCTCGATCGCAAAGCTGCAGTTCGCCGAAGTCAACAAACGCATCTACGACCTCTGTGCCGACCTCCTCGGCGCCGCCGCCCTCGTCGGCTACGACTACACGATGCGGCGCAGCGAGCACCTCGGCTTGGTGGGACCACCCGGCTCGGCGCGAAAGATGTTCCTCCGCTCACGGGCGAATTCGATCGAGGGCGGCACCTCCGAGATTCAGCGCAACATCCTCGGAGAGCGCGTCCTCGGCCTCCCGGGCGACGTCCGCGCTGACAAGGACTTGCCATGGTCGCAGGTCCCCCGTAGTTAGCAGGCCGCAGCCCCGCCATAGGGCGGGCGGCGGGTGGCGGCGGCGGCGGAGGCGGGCGGCGGCGGGATCCGCCCGCGGCTTGGTCACTTTCGGTGCACGGTCGGCATGCGATGGAGGCGGCGGCGGGATCCGCCCGCGGTTTGGTCACTTTCGGTGCACGGTTCGGCATGCGATGCCGGCGGCGGCGGGATCCGAGTGCCGAGCGCGACCGCACACCCCCCGGTTTGGTCACTCGAGGTGCACAGATGGCCGCGAGGCGCCGGCGTCGCGGGCGTTCTGTGTGCCGAACGAGCCCGCACCCACTCGCCGCACACCGCCCGCCCGGCCACGGCCACCCGGCTGCCGGCTTCCCCGAAAGCGCCGGCGAAGGCGCCGACCGAGGCCCGAAGCCGGCGACGGTCGAGGACGCTCAGGCGAGCGTGGCGTCGAGGGTGATCTCGGTGCCGGCGAGCGCCTTCGACACAGGGCAGTTCGCCTTGGCGCTCTCGGCTTCCACCTGGAACGTCTCGGCATCCAGCCCAGGAACCTCCGCCTCGGTGACGAGGTCGATCCGGGTGATGGCAAAGCCCGCGTCCAAACGCTCGAGGCGCACGTTCGCCGTCGTGTGCACCCTCGTCGGGACGTGCCCCGCCTGTGACAGCCCGTGGGCGAGGGCCATGGAGTAGCAGGCGGCGTGAGCGGCGCCGATCAGCTCCTCCGGGTTCGTGCCCGTGACACCTTCAGCGTCCTCGAAGCGCGACTTGGCCGAATACGGCCCGCGGAACGCCCCGCTCCCGAGGCTGACCGTGCCCTGACCCGACAGGTCGCCCTCCCATACCGCTTCACCCGTGCGCTCTGGCATGTCGGTACCTCCGTGTAGTCCTCGGTCCGTCACGCCGGACCCTACCGGCCGAATCTCACGTTGTCACCGGGAACAGGCGCGTCACGCTGCCGGCGGCGTCCTTCCACCCGCGTGCCATCGCTCGCGAGTTGAAGCTGACCGCAAACGAGCCATCCGGCGTG
>DASPSK010000134.1:0-4141 GCA_035623975.1 Acidimicrobiales bacterium
GAGTTCAACGAGGTCGAGCTCGACGACGTCTTCGTGCCGGCCGACCGGCGCATCGCCGAGGAGGGCACGGGCTGGACGGTGGCCGGTTCCACACTGGCCCACGAGCGGGGCATCAACCCCCGCCAACTGGTCATTCACACCCAGCTCATCGAAGAGCTCCTCCGCCTGGCCCGCCAGAACGGGAGCTTCGACGACTGGCGCCTGCGCCAACAGCTGGCGCAGGCGGCGACCGAGGTCCGTCTCTTCCAGCTCCACAACTGGCGGTCGCTCACCCGGCTGTCAAAGGGCGAGGCCCCCGGGCCCGAGGGCAGCGCGCTCAAGCTCTACTGGAGCGAAATGTCCAAGCGGCTGCACCAGACCGCGCTCGACGTCCTGGGACAGGCATCGCCGCTGTGGGAGGGAGCCCCGGGGAACCCCGACGACGGCGCCTGGCAGCGCTCGTGGCTCTACTACCAGGCGTCCTCCATCTTCGCCGGCACCAACGAGATACAGCGCACGCTGGTCGGCGAGCGTGTGCTGGGACTGCCCCGGGGATGACCACGACAATGCACGTCCCCGGGTCCCGTCCTCGACGCGGCAGGATGGGCCGATGACAGGGCACAGGATGGGCCGATGACACAGGGCAGCGAAGCCTTCTCCACGATCCGCTACGAGGTCGCCGGCGCCGTGGCCACCATCACCATGAACCGCCCCGAGGTGGCCAACGCCCAGGACTCCACGCTCATCGACGAGGTCGACGCTGCCTTCGACCTGTCCGACGCCGATGACGCGGTCCGGGTAGTGATCCTCGCCGGGGCCGGCAAGCACTTCTCCTCCGGCCACGACCTCAAGGCGCTGGTGGCCGGCGAGGGATCCGACCCCTGGGTAGCCCGCCGCGAGACGCCGGAGGGCAAGTTCGAGCACGAGAAGACGATGTACTTCGAGCGCTGTCTGCGCATCCACGACTTTCGGAAGCCGACGATCGCCGCCGTGCAGGGCAGCTGCATCGCCGCCGGCCTGATGCTGGCCGCCATGTGCGACCTGATCGTGGCAGCCGACGACGCCGTCTTCTCGAACCCGGTGCTGCGGCTCACCGGTGCCGGCGTGGAGCTCCTGGTGGAGCCCTGGGAACTCGGGATCCGCAAAGCCAAGGAGTTCCTGCTGACCGGGGACACCATTGACGCCCAAGAGGCGTGGCGCCTCGGGCTGGTCAACCGCGTGGTCCCCCGTGCGGACCTCGAGGCGGCCACGCACGAGCTAGCCGAGCGGATCGCCCTCGTCCCCCCAATGACGGCCCAGACAGTCAAGGACTCGCTGAACCAGACGGGCAACCTCATGGGCAAGCGCGACGCGCTCAAGTACCACTTCATGGCGCACCACTGGGCGCACAACACAGCGACCGCGCTCGATGCCCTGGCCGCCCGCAAGGCGAAGGGGTCCATGCGCGAAGTGATCGCCGAGCGCGACCAGGGCCAGCCGGCCGACACGCAGTGAGCGAGGCCGCCGCCGGCCCCCTGGCCGGCATCCGCGTGATCGACGTCGGCACCCGTATCTCAGCACCGTTCTGCGCCGGGCTTCTCGGCGAGCTCGGGGCCGACGTCATCAAGGTGGAGCTACCGGGCGAGGGGGACTTCATGCGCACCATGGGCCCCTTCGTCCAAGCCGGGGGCGGGGCGCAGGCGCCCGAGGTGCCCGAGGTGTACTCACTGTCGTGGGCGGTGGAGGGCCGCGGGCGGAGAGGGGTGACCTGCGACCTGCGCCACCCCGAGGGCAAGGAGCTCTTCACCCGGCTGGTGTCCACCGCCGACGTGCTGTGTGAGAACTTCCGCCCCGGCACCATGGAGCGCTGGGGACTCGGCCCCGACGACCTGCCCGAGGAGCTCGTGTACGTCCGCATCAGCGTCTTCGGGCAGACCGGTCCCTACGCGCCGCGGCCGGGACTGGACCGCCTCGGCATCGCTTTCGGGGGCCTGCTGCACCTCACCGGCGAACCGGACCGCCCGCCGGTGCGCCCCGGCGTCACGGTGTCGGACTACCTGACCGGCGTCTTCGCCGCCTTCGCCGCCGTGTCCTCCCTCTACGCCCGCGACCGAGGCGGGCACCGAGGCGGACCAGGGGACGCCCGCCTCGGTGAGGTCGTCGACGCGCCCCTCTACGGGTCGATCCTGCGCATCTTGGAGTGGACCCTGGCCGGGTACGACCGGCTGGGAGTGGTGCGCCAACGCGAGGGCAACCGCCTGTCACACTCGGCGCCGCTCGACAATTACCCCACGGCCGACGGAGCCTTCGTGTGCGTCGTGGCCGGGTCCGACGCCAACTTCTCCCGCCTGTGCCGCGCCATGGACCGCCCGGAGCTGACCGACGAGCCTCGCTTTGCCACCTTGGCCGAGCGGGCGGCCCACGGCGACGAGATCAACGCCATCGTGGCCGAGTGGGCGTCGGGCCTCAGCGCCGAGGAGGTGACGGCGCGCTGCGTGGAGCACGACGTGCCCGTCGGCACCGCCTACACCGCCGCCGACATCTTCGCCGACCCCCACATGGCGGCCCGCGGCGACCTGGTCCCAGTGGACGACCCGATGATCGGTCCCGTGCGCCAGCAGGCGCCCTTCCCCCGCCTGGCCCGCCGCCCCACCCCGGTCCCCCGTGGCGCGCCGCGGCTCGGTGAGCACAACCGCGAGGTGTGGTGCGGGTTGGTGGGCCTGAGCGAGGACGAGCTCGCCGACCTCACGGCTCGCGGCGTCGTCTAGCTACTGACGAGCCGACCCAGGTAGCTGGCACCGCCGAAGGTGAAGACCCCACCGTCGGCCGCCGCCATCCAGTAGCCGCCAGTCGGGTTGTCGGCCGCCATGTCGACCACCGGCGCCGCCAGCGTCATGCCGCCTGTCGAACCGTCGAAGGGGGCCTGGCCGAAGCTGAAGATGCCGCCGTCGGAGGCCACGAAGCGGTAGCCCTGGCCATCGGGCAAGGCCTCCATGCCCACGATGGGCCGGTTCAGCACCAGGCCGCCCGTGCTGCCGAGGAACGGCGCGTGGAAGGCGAAGACGCCGCCGTCGGCAGCCACAATCCAGTAGCCGCCGGTCGTCGCGTCGGCCGCCATGCCGACGATCGGCTGGTTCAGCGCCCGACCGCCCATCGACCCGTAGAACGCGGCGTCGCCGAAGCTGAAGATGCCGCCGTCGGAGGCCACCAGCCAGTAGCCGCCCCCGTCGGGCGTGGCGGCCATGCCGACGATGGGCGAATTGAGCGATGTGGAGATGGACCCGTAGTCGTGGGCGGCCCCGAACGCACCGACAGTGCCGTTGGCCTCGACCTCCCAGTAGCCCGAACCGTCGGCCAGCGAGGCGATCCCGACCGTCCGCGCGCTCGACTCGACCGTCTGCGCCACCTGGCCCCACGTCGCGGTGACGTCGGTCGGCGCCGCGCACGAGCCCACCACGACCGCGGTCAGGGACCCGTCGGCGTAGCCGCTCGGCGAGAACGCTGCCCCCATGGAGAGCACCGCCGGACCCGTGGGGCACCCACCGAACTCGTGCAGGATGATGTCCCGGTGACCCCAGCAGCCCGAGATGTCGGATTGGCTGCATGCCGAGTTCGTCGTCGAAGCCCCGCTCCAGCCGTCGTCGTACATCCAGTAGTAGTCAGCCTCCAACGGCGAGGTGAGCCCACCGGCCCAGATACCCCCGCCCCACGTGATGGGTGCGCCTCCTGTCAGCGAGCTGGGGATCGTAGGGTCGTTGCCGGCGTTGGCGCCGCCCTGGGCGTAGAGGTTGAGCTGCGCTGTCATGTCGTCGATCGGCGGCAGGCCGCGGTCGACGCGCTCGCTATTGACGATGGCGAAGACCTGCTCGGGCACAGGGAGCTCCGACAGGCTCGCCTCGGTGAGGTCCATCGGACCGACGCCCTCCTGGGCACGGGCGTCGTCGATGGCGGTCAGCCAGTCGCTGCTGTCGGGTGCGATGTTGGCCGACGGATTGGCGGGCGGCAGGATGCCAGCCGCGCCGGCCGCGCCACCCGACAGTCCGGCGGCCGCGCCACAAAAGACCAGGGCGACGATCGGTACGAGCAGTGTCGCGGCACGGAGGCGAACGCGGCGGTGCACTGTGTCTTCCCCCCTGTTGACTCCTCTTCCAAGGGTCAATATCGGGAGGAACCCCCGCCGGGT